>JBCCSR010000258.1:0-6872 GCA_039199865.1 Bacteroidota bacterium | reverse complement strand
GGTCTTCGTTTGCCTCTTGAACCACCATGCTCCGCTGCTTTTCTATTTCCACTTTGACACATAAAATGAAGTGGATTTCTTTTTCGAAGCATTGGTATGAAGTGTCTAATTAATTAGACTGTAAAAAAATCATTTTGGTCACTAATTTATCAATTTCTATCCATAAAAAAAACTCCTTCCCAAGTACTGGGAAGGAGTTTGGAAACACCTATTCATTATTAACTTCACTCTATTGTAGCACCTCCTTCCCCGAGAGGAAGGAAGATGCTGATCAATACTAATATGTTCACAGGCTGGTTGAGTGCCACCATTTAGTTGGCACCCACTTTAACCACCTTTTGTGTAGATACGTCCTCACCGGCTTGAATCACAATGAGATAAGTCGCCGAATCCAACTGACTCAAATCAAGGATCCGATCATTGACTCCTCGAACACTGGTCCAGGTATCGTTAATCATCATTTGTCCCAAAATATTGTAGACTTGAAGCGTCACCTGCTCAGAATGATCTGAGTCAATGCTCAAGCGAATAATACCAGTTGTCGGATTGGGGGCAATGACAATATTGTTTTTCTTACCTCCTCGAATGGTCTGACTCGCACGAACACCAAATGACTGAGAAGCCGTACTGCTATTGCCACAATTGTCTGTCGCTGTCCACACTCTCGTTACCTCAAAATCACTTCCAGTGATACAACCGTTTGGATCGCCAATGAAGACATCTTCGTGGGTCAGGGTGACCTCGCCACAGTCGTCTTCTACTTCTACTGGTCCAAATTGTGGTGGATATGCATCGCATAAAATAGAACCGCCCAAAGGTACATTGGTAAAGACTGGCCCTTGATTGTCTACAACCGTTATGGTTTGCGAACGTGTACTCACCTTACCACAACCATCAATGGCGGTCCAGGTTCGAGTAATGGTGTAGCCACATTCGGTTGGTATGGTCACGTCTTCATGATCTAAGGTAAAGTCACCGCAAGTATTAGAAATTGCAGGTACACCAAATTCTGGTGTTTGATCACAAGTAATTTCATCATCAGATAAATTCCCCAGAATACTTACACCGTATCGATTGGCTACAAAAAATTGTCCGACGACAGCAGCGCTGTTGCCACATTCATCCGTAGCAGTAAAGGTGACATCAGTAACAGCAAAAGGTTCCTGACAATAGCTTGTTGGCGTTTGAGGATTGACGTTCCAAGTCACCTCGCCACAATTGTCTGAGGCATTTAAAGCCGCAATATTGGTCTGTACCCAATTGTTGAAATTGATCTGGAGCTTATCGTCACACTCGTATTTCCCCGGTTTGACAAGACCATCAATAACGGGAGGATTATTATCTTGAACCACCACAAGCACCGTACAAGTTGCAGAACGACCACAATCATCCGTAGCCGTAAAGGTTACTACTTGAGAAGCACCGCAAGCAGCTGACATGGAAGCCGGATTGAAGTCGTGACTAATTTTGATGCTCATCGGACAAGACGTATTGACAATCGCTGTGTTGACGAAAGCATCGAAATGACCTTCCAAAACTTCGGCCGGAGTATCACACTCTACGTAACAAATTTCAGCAGGACAAACAAATTCGGGAGGATCGTTATCCACAATAAAGTTTTGCTGACAAGTCGCACTTCGACCGCAAGGATCAGAAACCGTGTACACAATAGTATAGACGGTCCCTGGACAATTGGGGGCACCACTACTCAAGAAGGGCTCACTGGCCTCCACCGTAAATCCAGAATTACAAGGCATATCCACCATCAATAGATTGTTTTCTGGCATAATGTCGCTAAAACATTCAATGCTTCTCGTGGGCGGACAAGTTACCTGAATAGGCTGATCATCTAGCACTTCAATACTTTGTGAAATAGAGGATGTATTGCCACAAGGGTCAACAAAAGTCCAAGTTCTAACAATACTTAATCGGGAAGGACAATTGCCTATCGTTACTGCATCTATCGGAAAGACTGTAATATCAGGGGCACAGTTATCCGTAGCGGTCAATGTAAAAATATTTGGTATTTCATTGGCGCATTCCAATACGAGTGGAGCAGGTGCAGGAGGTGCAACGGGAGGAGTAGAATCTTCAACATTAATGATTTGAGTACAAACATCTGTTCGACCACAATCATCCGTAGCCGTCCAAACTCTGCTAATGGTATACTGATATTGACTACAACTTCCATCCATGATCTGCGTGCTCATTTCGGACAGACTAATGTTTGCTGCCAAACCACAATCTGCGGTGGCTGTAGCCATTCCGTTTGCCGCAACAGAGGTATCATCAGTACACTCCAAATTCTGATCGGCAGGACAAGTAATCATGGGTGCATTAGGGGCGGTAATCGATAAGGTCTGAACACACATAATCGTAGTCTTGTCATCACTAATCGTGTAAGTTCTCGTCAAAGTTCGTCCATTGCAAATATCCGTGGCGGGGGCAAACTCATCACTTGAACTAATCATCAGCGTTCCACAAAAACCGGGATCATCAGCAATCAAACCACCCAATGCCTCGAAAGAGGCCTCATCCGTAGCGGGTGCGGGAATGGCATCATTGCAAGAAATGGTTCCCAAGTCAGTTGGTGGACACATGACCTCCAACATACAACAAACCGTACAGTCTTCTACAAAAGTTTGACTGGCACAAGGGCTAATTTCAATGGTCTGCTCTAAGTCAGTTGGAATGGTGTTTGGACAATTGCTAGCAGCAAACCAGTTGCCGTTGGCATCTAAAATAGCATTGAAGGTATTGCTACTCGCATCACCAGGACAATCGTCAATCGTATACAAGGCTAGCGGACAAGTTGGTACCGCTTCGGGTAAGCTGGTCGTACATACGCCTATTTTAAAACCTACATAATCCCCACGACATCCACCAGTTGGATTCTGATACTTGAAGAAAAGCGTTGAAACTGGATTGCTACTGACCGTATAAGTTGCATTTGGATTGGCACCACAGCCAGGACCATCGGTGATAACTTGATTGGGCGCTGGCCCTACCCCCATTCGACCACTAGGATCGTTACAAACCGTCAGCGTCTGCCCCGTCAGTACCGCGGCAGCCCCATTACCTGAGATTGCGGTTCCAACTTGAATTTCAGAAGCGACTTCCAAATTGATCACATCTAATTCTTGAACTTCAATTGGACTACAGAAGTTTAGTTGCAACAACATGGTTCCTCCATCATTATCCCAACCTCCAAAAGTCGTTCCGTTGCCATCATTGCTCACATCGAGATCGCTAAAGAGAAAATCATATGTTCCAATTTTTGTTCCATTCAATTCAACAGTTCCCGTGGGTAACCCCTCCGCATTGGTGCCCGACTGATCGAGGTTAATGTAGTCAAACTCCGTATCGGCAGGGCAAGCGGTTGCGGCACAAGTTGGCGTAATGACGCAGTCTTCGATCACACATTCCTCAACTGTCTCTACCAATTCGGCACAACCAATATCTACCGTCTGCAATGGAGTCCCGTCAGTCAATGCATTGCGCAAAATGGTGTTGGTACAATTTTGATAATCAAAATAGTTACCATTTCCATCCACTACATACTCATCCGTATTGTTGTTGCTGATTCCGTTGGCAATAACATCATTCATATCACAACTAACGCGAACGACTTCTAACGGACAAACGGGGATCTCCATTGGCGATGGTATATAACAAGTACCCAATTTAAAACCAACATAATCGTAAGAACATCCCCCGGCGGGATTGTAGTATTGAAAATAGAGTGTACTGACGCTTGCTCCTCCAAGCGTGTAGGAACCATTGGGGTTGGCACCGCAACCAGGACCATCGGCAATGACCAAATTGGGCAAACCGTCATTTACCGCCATTCGCGGTGAACCAGCACACTGAGTCAAAGTCAGTCCACTAAGCGTAGTGGGCATACCTGCTGCTGGCGTCCCCATAATGGTCGTACCCACTGATACCTGTGATTCCACTTCCAGATTACGAATATCCAATTGATTGATGCTCATAGGATCGCAAAAGTCCAACCTCAACACATATACCCCACCATCATTATCAAAACCACCAAACTGAGTCCCAGAGACATCTTCATTGACATCTAAATCGCTAAATACCACATCAAAATCCCCAATACATACTCCGTCGATGTAAATCTGTCCTTCATCGAGTCCGTCTCCATCGGTATCACTGCCATTTCTCAGATTGATCAAAGTATACTCTGATCCCGTTGGACAATCGTTGCAAGGAGGTGTAGGTGTACAGAAACTACAATCTTCCTCTTCTACAACTTCCGCACAGGGACTGATCGTAACAGTAGGAATGGCATTCATGTTATTGACATCATTCTCAATTTGCTGACAATTTTGATCAAAGAAGTTACCATTAGCATCTCTCATGACCTGAAAAGCATTGGCATCATTCCCATTAAAATCAGGACCATTGGTGACGTAATCCTCAATGTCGGTAGCGTAGGTCACATAGGTCAATGGACAAACGGGAACTGCATCTGCTCCATCAGAGACGCAAGTACCAATTTTAAATCCAACGTAATCAAAAGAACAACCACCTACGGGATTTTGGTATTTGAAGTAAAGACAATCCACCATTGCATCATCAAACGTGTACGAAGCGTTAGGATTGGCACCACAACCGGGGCCATCAGTAATGACTAAATTGGGTGCGCCATCATTGAGGGACATTCGATTGGAACCCGCACATTGGCTTAGTGCAAGTCCACCTAAAGTAGCCATGGCTCCAGAACCAGTAATAGTCGTACCGATCGAAACTTCTGATTCCACCTCCAAGTTGATGATATCCAGTTGTTGTACTGCAATTGGTTCACAAAAGCTAAGTTTCAGTAGATAAGTTCCTCCATCATTGTCAAACCCTCCAAAGGTTGTTCCAGCCAAATCTTCATTGACATCCAAATCAGAAAACAATACTTCGGCAGAACCCACAAGTACATTGTTGAGTTCAATATTGGCGGTAGCTCCCGTTCCACTCCCCTCTTTGTTGGTTAGACTGATGTATCTAAAATTTTCATTGTCCGCACAATTCACACAAGGAGGAAAGGGAGCCGCTCCTAGGCAAGTTCCAGCAGAAAAATTATAGGCATCATTATCCGTAACGGCTACGTTGATATTGATACAATCATACGTCCCGGATAGTTGTAAAGAATAAGCTACATCGCCAGTCCAACCAATACCAGAAGTAAATGCGAGATTCGTACCACAACTTGTAATACAAGTGGCCATAATTTCATTGCCCTCACAATCGGTAATCAAAACTTCAGAGCCCGTTTCGAGCGCGCTAAAAGAAATGACTGGACTCGTCAGTGGTGTTCCAAAAGACAATGCCCAGCTATCCGTTGAAGTCCCTTGTGAGTTGGCCCCAATAGTAGTTCCAGAAAAATCAGGTGTAGCATCTGCTCCTGTATATTCCACAAAAGCATCAATTGTGGTGTTGCAATTGGCATCGGCCGCTAAGCCTTCACCACCAACTACATTTCCATCGTTATCTGTAAAAGCAGTCCAGGAGAATAGATCCCAGCAATCTTCTCCACATTCAGCGTCTGTATTGGCTCCGGCAGGAGTAACCTGCGCCCAAGTCAATTGGGCAGATGCTAATAAAAATAGGATCAAAAAATTTAGTTTGTTTTTCACTAACATTAGTATTGATTTAAAAAATTAAAAATGCAAAATTCACGTTTACCCTTCTCGACGCGAAAAGGCATAATGATTTAGTAAAAGATTTGGTGGGCTAAGACAAAAAAATAAAAACAATTCTATTTTTATTTCTCACCATTGTATTACTATAAATTCGACATAGTACACCCATGGCACAGCACCTTTAGCATGCTAGACCTAAAAATTGAACAATGAATACCGATTTTATCTTAACTTGGAATGTATAATAGGGTGGCTGATCCAATCAATCAACCATAATTGGACAAGTATCCGGTCAGAAAAGTCAAATACTTGATTGGGGGTAAAGGTAGCATAATTGAGTTTTTTGTTTGTGTAATAAATGATCAGGGCAAGCGATGTGTACTGCTTGTCAAACTGGACAAACTACATTGCCCGTTGAGAGGTATCAAAGGATACTTCTTTTTCAAAAGATTGAATTGGGTTTTTGGAAAAATCGAGGCCTATGATTTAATTGCAAACTTTATCAGCTAGTTGCAACACAAATATCTAAAATCAAAAATGATTATTCAAATTAATGGTGAGCAGTGGCAATTTTTGGGTGATTAATGTTTTGAAGTACAATTGAAGCATCCACTTCAATGCCTCTTCAACCAAATAAATTTAGTCGTTTGACCAAGTCAGCCTTGTAGGTTCTTCCAATAGGGACTTCATTGTCTTCGATGTACAAGCGATTATTGGCATAATCAATATTTTCAATCCTACTTACCATGACCAGATAACTCCGATGAACTCTGGCAAATTTATTGGCGGGCAGACGCTCCACCAATTTAGACAGAGAAGCTTTAACTACGTGTTTTCGATTTTCTGTCATAATAAAACAGTAATTCCCTTCCGAATAAACCCATTTGATGTCATTAATGGAGATCTTAATGAGTTGCTTATTTTTCCGAATGAAAAAGCTGTATCGAAAAACGGTATCCGCAGAAGATTCTGCCAAGGTTTCGATATCTTCATCGTAATTGCCCATTTTTCGCAGAGCGATTTCAATGGCACTTTTCAGGGTCAGATTGTCAAAGGGTTTGATGATGTAAGCGATCAAATTGACTTGCTTGGCCACATCGTACAACTCTTCATCGGCGTCAGCAGAAAAGATGATAAAGGAAATGCCCAAATCATTGACTTGATTGGCCAATTCTACTCCCGTCATCTTTCCTTTCAAAAAGACGTCGAGCAAAACCAAAT
>JBCCSR010000257.1:0-6923 GCA_039199865.1 Bacteroidota bacterium | reverse complement strand
GAGGCGGGTTATACCTATCGTCTGGATGCCAACGGCACAATGATCGAACTTTTCAAACAAACAGGAAACTACAACTATGGCATTCATTCCATCATTCAATTGCTTAGTGGCTTCAATGGTACGACTACGGATGAGGATTATTTTTATTTCTACGATTGGGAATTGACTTATGCCGTCCTACCCGAAGTATCACCAGGTGACCATCCACAATTGGAAACAAATCTAGGGCTGTCAGACAATACACTTCCACTCATTGGAAGCTATATGAACAGCAATGGACAAGGCATTATTTTCAATGTTTATTGTCCTTTGATCTTACAAGGGTTGACTGTTTATCCGGAGAATGATGGCAGTCTTACTTTACGTTTGTACGATCGACAGGACAACTTACTTGTCTCCCATGTCGAGGAAATTCTTCCGGCAACAACGGAGTTACAGATTGAACTGAATTGGGAAATTCCTCCGGGAACTGGCTATTCCATCAGAGCAAGTGGGACGGGTATGCGTTTGTATCGGACGACCAACAATCCAGGTTTTCCTTTCCACCTGCCGCTCGTAGCAGAATTGATTGCTGGACGAACCCTCGCTGGGAATCCCACCCAAAGCAATTACTATTTTCTCTATGATTGGCAAATTGCTTACACACCGGCTCAAATCCAAACCTCCGAGCTCACCCAAGCTGATATTCGCCTGGCGGTTAGAGAACGGCTGCATAGTGTACGCAATTTATGCGAGGATTTTGTCAATATTTCGGATTTGGGCACAGAGCAAATCGGCCTTTGTGCCGACATCGAAGTCCGACCTGATGTCGATGTTGAGGAAACTCTGGCAGAAATCCTATTTCAGATGGAGGCCTATGTTTCTCCTCCCGTCAATTTCTATACTATCGATGAATTGTTAGAGAAGGGAAAAACGACCGATGAAATTTTTGCCGGGCCTATTTTGGATCATGGCTTTATTGATGATGATGAATTTCGCGCAATTGCACGTCGATGTTTTTTACGGACTTCCGATATCATTCAAATGATTATGGATGTTAAAGGGGTTTTGGCAGTAAAAGAAATTACTTTGTTGAGTCTGATTGCCATCAGTCAGGGCGAAGTCCAACCCGGAGATGAGGTGATCGTCGAAGACGGCCAGCTTTACCGAGTAAAACAAGAACCTTGGATTTTGCATTTGCACGATGTCAATCGCTATGCCCCAGACTTTAGTCCCCATCGGTCGCGCGTTATTTTTTACAAACGTGGTTTACCTTACTATGCCAATTTGGAAAGAGTCATGGAGCTGTACAAGGAAAAACGAGCCCGAAATATTAATGGCAAACTAAAAGGGCATGAACAGGATATTCCCATTCCCATTGGAGCATACAAAGCTTTGGAGGAATACACTCCTCTGCAAAATGATCTGCCAGCGACCTATCGAGTAGGCCCTTATAAAGTACGAGAGTCTGAGACGGATTTGCGTAAGGCGCAATCCAGGCAATTGCGTGGCTTTATTTTATTTTTTGAGCAGTATTTTACCAATTACTTGGCACAGCTGTCCAGGGTAAGAGAATTGTTTTCTTGGGAAGAGACTGCGGAAATTCGTACCTATTTTACCCAAACCATCGATGGACTTTACGACGAGCCGGACCTCTACAATGACTTTGAAAACTTGGAGATTGATCTCAACAAGATCATCGAAGACCAGGATACTGCGGAGGAAAGAAAAAATCGCTTTCTCGATCATTTGTTGGGTCGCTTTGCGGAGGACTTTTCAGAATATACCGCATTGATGTACCATTTGTCTCCGGAAACTGGGCCCGCTCAAGTGATTCAAGACAAGCAGATGTTTTTGGCCAATTATCCCAAATTAAGTAGCCAGCGAGGAAAATCTTTTGATTATCGTTATCCATTTGATCCCGATAATTTAAGTGGCTATCAATGTCGCTTGTATCATCTTTTGGGCATTGATGAAGTCATCAGAAGAAATTTTGCCAGTCCTTCTTTGAGTATTGTTCAAGTCGGGCCCGCCGATCCGATGGGATGTGAGGAAGACAGTTGGCGTTTTGTTTTAAAAGATGTAGAGGGGACAACAGATTTGTTTGTGAGTACTTGTTGTAGCGCACGTTCTCAGATTTGTGCCTTACAAGATGAAGTGATTGTCATTGGTGCTGCTTTTGAATTGGATTTGAAAGGAGATCTGGAAGATCAATTGGCCGGGGGAACCTTTCGCTACGAAAAAAATGTGGGGACAGGGTGGAACTTGGTTACCCGTTGTCCTGCCGAAGCCCCCGAGGATCCGGATGTCGTATCCGTACTTGGACATGTCCCTTTCGACGATGAGGCCATTTTGGCAGAGGTAATTGCGCATTTTCGTTATTATGCCAAAGCAGAAGGCTTTCACGTAGTAGAGCACATTCTTTTGCGTAAGCGTACAACGGATGATCCTTTTATGCCCGTAGAAATTCATAGTACCGATGAAGACTGTGAGTGCGTAGAAGTGAAAGATCCCTATTCTTTTAGGGCTTCGATTATCCTCCCTTCCTGGCCAGAGCGCTTTCAGAACATTCGTTTTAGACAGTATGTAGAAGATTTGTTGAGATTGGAAGCGCCCGCACATGTATTGCTCAAAATCTGCTGGATCAATCATTGTGAGATGCAAACGTTTGAAGCCTGCCACGATGAATGGTTACTCAGACATGCCAATCTAGATGAAAATTATCGTGGTGCTTTTGAACTCATTAATGATACACCACCGCCTCGACTTCCAGCCATTGCGGAACTACCCAATATCGATCAACAAGAAATGGAGGACTATCGAGACGCACTTCATCAATTGATTGATAAACTACACCGTTTGACGAATGTCTTCCCAACTGCACGTTTACACGATTGCGGAGAAGTAAGTGGAGATGCCCCACAAATTACATTAAATAACACCAGTTTAGGAACCTTATAGCCAAAAATAGATGTCATGACTACATTTCCAGTTCAAAATTTTTTCCCGGAATTTGTTGACAATCAAATCCTCAATAAAACGCAGCTCAACCAGTTGAGAATTTATCTCGATGAGCAAAATCGCCTGACTCGGGTCCGATTGGTAGGTATTGGCATAGTATGTGGCCTCCAAGCCAGCATCAGCGGTTCAGTCAATAATCGCAGCATTACCCTTTCGGAAGGTTATGGGCTAACTTCGGAGGGGTATCTGATTGAAATTCCAACGACCACCTTTGTCCGTAAGCGACATTACAATGATCCTCACACCGAAGACAATGATCTTGGTCAAGCACAGCCCGTCTACGAACCCTGGAAAATACCCGATGATGAAATTGATCCGATGGATCCGGATCCAGAATGGCAGATCGATATTTTTGAATTGATGAGTGATGTACAAATGGCAGATCCAGCTTTTGTGGAAGAGGTGGGCAATGCCACCACCAACATTCGTCAAAACAATTTGGAGGATCGCGTCTTGGTGCTTTACCTGGAAATGAACGAAGACCCTCTGCATTCTTGCTTGGTCACTGATTGCAACAACAAAGGGCACAATTTGGAAATGAATGTCCGGGCACTTTTGGTCAATAAAGAAGACTTGGAACCCGTACTTCCTTGCCCGGGATTGGGAGAATTGATTGATATCCCTCGCTTTTATGCAGGACTGTATCGAAGCTCAGGACTTCGAATTTCGGAGATTAGCAATGCCAATCAAATCAACACGGCTTATCAAGATATTGCTTCCCATTTAAAAGATGAATTGATTGACAAATTGGGAACTACCATCACCAATTGTTCTGGATTTTTGAATTTGGAGGCAGCAGCCAGTGGGCTGCCCGATTTGGATACGGCTTTAACTAAGATCGTCGATTCCCCCAATCAATATGCATTTGATTGTTTAAAAGATTTGGCGCAGTCTTACAATGAATTTGTGCATTTGATCTGTAGTCTTGTCAAGGATTGTTGTCCGGTGGGTACTTTTCCTCGGCATTTGATGATCCGCGATTTTGTCATGGATGATGCTTCCGAATCTGCTCGTTGGCGAAATGAGTTCATGCCTTCTCCCGTTCGAAATGTAATGGATAAAGACTTGAAAAAAGCCGAAGCCCTGATTCATCGTATTTTTACCTTGGCCAATCACTATGATTTTGATTTTGTTGAGGCAATCAAAATTACACCCAGCGAAAATGAGGCACATCCCGTAGGGACAAGAGCGCTTCCTTATTATTATGACTATGATGAGACCAGTGAGGCTTGGCAGGCAGCAGGCTGTTGCGCCCCACCTTTACTGGCTTATGCGACCAATCAAATGCAATTGCCGGGGGAGGTTTACAATCGCAATCCACTCCATCCATTGAACAATCAGATTCGGCAAAAATCTTTCTTAAAAATTGAAGGGCATTTCGGGCAAGATTGTATCTCCGTCATGAATGCTTTAAATCAATATAAGATTGATCACAATTTAGATTTTAATGTCATCGCTTTACAACTGCAAGGAGAAGCGGGCGGTCAGATGGGATTGACGGAAGATTCCGATTTGCTGGCCATCAAAGATTTATTGGCCGAAAACTTGGTGGATCGAAGAGCGATAGAAAGAATTTTTGAAAGCTTAATTCTTGGGGAAAATAACAATGTAGCAGACATTATTCAGGACTTAATTATCCGACTTGGTCAGACCAATGATAGCAAGTTGGAAATTCGTAGTTTACACGAAAGTTGGGTGATGAGGAGGAAACAATTGGTGCCCCCTTGTGCCATTGGCCATCTGGAGTCAGATTATCTTTTGCTGCGAAGCGAAACCATTTGTACTTACGACAAACTCGATGCACTCCTTTCCTTTTTGTCTTCTTTTGATAATGTCATTGAATCTTTGGAAAGTTTCAATTCGGCCTGTATCGATTTTGATTCTGAGGGGGCTCCACCCGACGGGACACAATTTGAGGCCGGACAAGAAGTAGTGATGGAAGATGAAATCCTCGTGACGATGATTCAGCCCGCAGAACCATTTGATGGAGAATCTGCGGTAATGATTGAGGAGGCCAATGATTTTGGTGCAGGCAAAGCACTCGAGCTCTTTGGCTTGGCTGCCCGATTTGATTTTAGCAATTTGTCTTTCCCCCCAAGTTTTATCTTAGCCGAATTTCGCGCGCTAAATGATTACATCGAAATACAAGTCAACGATGCCCTCATATACAATGGACCACTCACCGAATTAAATACCACCGACTTATCGGCAACGGGTTATGCGGCCAATGTTAGTTTTAATGACAATGGCAGTGATGATATCCTACAGGGATCATTATTCATTCAAGGCACAGACATAAATAGTATCGCCATTGGAGGTTTCAATTTGGCCATTGACAATATTTGTGCCTTGGGCAGTACGGCCTCCGACTCGATTTTCAATGCTACTGGCCTCAGGACGTTATCGGTTAGCGATGTCGAACAGAGAACGATTGAAATGGATGCTCGGATCTCCGAAATTCGTTCTAGTGACCTGAGTAACTTATCGCAAGTAGAAAGACAAGAGCTGAACGCCGAACTGCAACGTTTAGAAGTAGAAAGAGCGACTTTATCCAGAACCAGAAGTTTACTGAGCATTGGCGAAAACTTTCGTGGCATCTTTTCTGCAAGAAACGTCGCTTTCTCCAACCCAATGGGAGATCGAAGAGGAATGCTAAAAGTTAGAGCTGCGATTGCTTTTCAATCGAATAATTCTGGGCAAATGATATTGATCAGTTTGATTTACGGCTTGATTCATTTGCGACTAAAAATAAAGGAGCTAATTGCTCTATTGCCAAAGGACCTACGTTGCTTTAACTATTGTCTTTTTATTCATACCTACAAGGAAATTGTCGCTACGATGATTCAGATTCGTCTACTGCTGTTCTGTATTACCGAGCTGTTGGTTCAAAACCTATCCAACTCAAAGGGAGAGAATGGCTTTTTCGATAACCTGGGAGAAAATGCTGGTGCGGTGATCCAATTGGTGTTGCCCCAAATTCCAAAAGTTTTGGACGTGATTACTTATTGGAAAAAAGGCTTACACAACTGTTTACATGCCAGATTTGTCACCTTGTACTATACTTTAGAGCACACTTTGTTGGGAGCAGGAGACAGTTGGCAGGAGTTTATGCAAAAGAATACGGGGGCGGAGCATTTGACTGGAGTTGGTTTTGGCGACACCTTTATCCTTGCTTGTGAAAATAACGTGGGGGAAGGGGGAGTAGCTCAAAGTACAGTAGTTGCAGATTTTACCGTAAGTGGCGGCATCGCTTGTTGCTGTGCACTTGATCCCTCGACCATTTGTTTTCCTCCCGTTGCTTTGCCCAATTATGATATCTTGACCATCATTTACAATAATGAACAGGTCCAAGGAGAATTTCCGAGGGACTTGAGGATCGATGTCGTCAACAATGATTTCGGTTTGAACGATGCCCCAAACTTGAGTGTCATTCTTCCATCTAGTACTTCTGCTTTGGGGGCACAACTTACCCTAAACGAAACCACCAATAGAATCACCTATTCTTATAATAATCCAGAGATCAACTACGGTTTAGATACCTTTGAATACATCCTACGGGATGAAGCATGTGGCTTGGAGGATACCGGGCAGGTGATGGTGATGATCAAACCAGTCTTGCTTGAAATTGATCCTCCGGAACTCGGAGGAACGGTCGTTGGCTCTTCTTTTACCGGAACGGTTGTTAGCAGTGCCACCGGAGGACCAATAGATGAAGTCAATGTAGCTTTAGAGGGAACCAATTTTTCCACCTTTAGTGGAAGTGGAGGCGAATTTGCTTTCGGCGGAGTTCCTCCTGGAACCTATCAGATGATATCGAGTCGCTTTGTTTATAAAACGGGTAACAGAAACATTATAGTTGTATATGGAAGCAACAATAAATACGTTGGAAACATTACGCTCAATCAATTGGGAGGTGGTTGAGG
>JBCCSR010000256.1:0-6937 GCA_039199865.1 Bacteroidota bacterium | reverse complement strand
GTCTCCGAGCGCATTCTCAAGGCAAAACGCTTTATTGTTGCAGCCTGTGGTACCTCCTGGCATGCCGGCTTGATCGGCGAATACCTATTGGAGGAGTTGGCCCGGATTCCAGTTGAAGTGGAGTATGCCTCTGAGCTACGCTACCGCAACCCCATCATTAACTCAGATGATGTGGTCATTGCCTTATCTCAATCTGGCGAAACGGCTGATACAATGGCTGCGCTTGAATTGGCTAAGAAAAAAGGTGCCCTCATCTATGGAATCGTTAACTCAGTTGGTTCTTCCATTGCTCGGGTCACTGATGCTGGATCCTATATTCACGCTGGTCCGGAAATTGGGGTAGCGAGCACTAAGGCTTTTACAGGGCAAGTGACTTTACTTTCCCTAATGGCCATCAATCTCGGTTACACCCGTGGCACAATCCCTCGTTCTTACTACAATCAATTGATAGAAGAGTTGGAGCGGATTCCAGAGAAAGTAGAGAAAGTACTGGAGAAAAATTCTCAAATCGAATTCATTGCGGGTGAAATCAAAGATGCCCCCAATGCTTTGTACCTGGGAAGAGGATATAATTTTCCGGTTGCCCTCGAAGGTGCATTAAAACTCAAAGAAATATCTTATATTCACGCTGAAGGCTATCCTGCTGCCGAAATGAAACACGGTCCGATCGCCTTGATCGATGAAAATATGCCCGTTATTGTTATTGCCAACAATAAGAGCGCCTACGAAAAGATCGTTAGTAACATTCAAGAGGTCAAAGCTCGGAAAGGATTCGTCATTGCAATCGTTAATGAAGGGGAGCAAGTCATCAGTGAAATTGCTGATTACACAATTGAAGTTCCATCAACGGATGAACCATTCGCTCCACTTTTATCGGTTATTCCACTCCAGTTGTTGTCCTATCACATCGCTAAAATGCGCGGATGTGATGTCGACCAACCTCGGAACTTAGCCAAATCAGTTACTGTAGAATAGCAAACTGTGGATGCTTTGATTCGTTCATTCAAAACGAATCAAAGCATCTAACTTATTAATCATATGCCTTAGACTCTTATTCTAATCTGACCCTTTCCAAGCGGAAAAGCATTCCTGGGCAAGTTGTCTATGTAGTCTATCGGAACAAAGCCTATTTGTATGAAATACAAGTCCATGGAATACAATTCGAACAAAGAACTACTCACCATGCCTGAGTATGGTAGAAATGTTCAAGAATTGATTAATTATGCCAAGACCATTGAGGACCCTGAGTATCGACAAGCCTTTGTTGAAAAACTCTTGGATTTGATGCACCAGATGCAGCCCAAAAACAAGAACATGGAAGATTACCGAGCAAAACTCTGGAAACACCTCTTTCGTATTGCCAAATACGACATCGATGTAGCTCCTCCCAATAGTCCCAAGCCAAAGCAGGAGGACATGCTGGTCAAACCCGACAAAGTGGGTTATCCAAAATCTGATGCTCGTTTTCGCCATTATGGCAATAATGTACAGCGTTTGATTGAAAAAGCCATTCAAATGGAGCCTGGCTCAAAGCGAGATGGCTTCGTTCAAGTGATTGCCACTTACATGAAATTAGCTTACAAAACCTGGAATAAAGATCACTATGTGAGTGACGAAGTCGTAAAAAGTGATTTAAAATCCCTTTCGAACGGACAGCTCATTCTCGATCAATCCATTTCTCTGGAATCCAATATTCAAGGAGCGCAGAACAAACGCAAAAAGCGATCTGCCAATAGTTTGAGTAATTCTCAGCATAACAATAACAAAAATAAGGGTTCTAGAAACCATAGATACAAAGGGAGAAAATAAAAACCCACTCAAAAGATGAACTCCGATGCTTTCGAAGTAGTGGGTGGAAAAAAGCTTAAGGGAGATATTGTCCCCCAAGGAGCAAAAAATGAAGCCCTCCAGATTCTCTGTGCAACACTATTAACGGACCAAAAGATCACGATTTCCAACGTCCCTGATATCTTAGACGTCAATCGCCTAATCGATCTACTCAGAGGCCTAGGTGTTCGCATCGAACGAATCAGCGATGATACTTACACTTTCCAGGCCGACCAAGTCCAATTAGATTATTTCTATTCCGAAGCGTTTCGCCAAAATGCCAGCAAAATTCGTGGATCCGTTATGCTAATTGGCCCCATGTTGGCCCGCTTTGGCAAAGCCTTCTTACCTAAACCGGGTGGCGATAAAATTGGGCGAAGACGGCTCGATACGCACTTCTTGGGTTTCAAAAAGCTAGGTGCAGATTTCAAGTTTGATGCAGCAGCCAATGCCTATTTTGTAGAAGCACCCCAACTCAGTGGTGCCTACGTACTGATGGAAGAAATTTCTGTGACCGGAACGGCGAATATGGTGATGGCCGCTGTAATGGCCAAGGGGGTGACTCAGATTTACAACGCCGCCTGCGAACCCTATCTCCAGCAACTATGTAAAATGCTGAATCGAATGGGAGCCAAAATCTCAGGAATCAGCTCCAATCTCCTCACAATCGAAGGCGTAGGTCGTCTCGAAGGCACAGCACACCGCATGCTCCCCGATTTCATTGAGATCGGTAGCTTCATTGGCTTGGCCGCCATGACCCAGTCAGAAATTACCATCAAAAATGCGGCCGTAGATCAACTGGGAAAAACCCTTTCTGTTTTTGAGCAGATGGGGGTAAACATGGAGGTTCAGGGAGACGATATTTATATTCCTAGCCAAGACAACTACGAAATTCAAACTTTCATCGATGGCTCCATTCTCACCATTTACGATGCCCCCTGGCCAGGTTTCACCCCCGATTTGATGAGCATCATTTTGGTAATGGCCACCCAGGCTAAAGGCAGCGTACTCATCCATCAAAAGATGTTTGAAAGCCGTCTTTTCTTCGTCGATAAACGTATCGATATGGGCGCGCAAATTATTCTCTGCGATCCTCATCGGGCAACCGTCATTGGACTCAATAGGGCCCATCAGCTCCGAGGGATTGAGATGACTTCTCCAGACATTCGTGCGGGCGTTGCCTTGCTCATTGCCGCCCTTTCAGCCAAGGGGACTTCTATTATCCGAAATATACACCAAATTGATCGTGGGTACCAGAAAATTGATCAACGACTCAGCGCCTTAGGTGCTTCTATTCATCGAATATAAAGTCAAAACACCAATTGCCATTATTGTTCGGCAAGCCATTTTTTGAAATGGCTCAAATTCCTCTGGCTCACTATTGAATTTCCCGGAAAGTTACCGTTGAACCGAATCTGCATCTGCCCTCCTTCCATCCGCATCTCGTCGAGGTATCGATCATGGACAATACATTGCCGGTTGATGCGAAAAAAATGCTCGGGACTTAGCTGACCAATTATCTCTTCCAGTGACTGATCAACCGCATATTTCTTTCCATCTTTGGTAAACAACAGCACCACTTCATCTTTGTAAAAAGCCATGATATCGCGAACGGAAAAAAGCAAATAGCGGTTACCCGAACGAACTAGGAAACGCGTTTTATAAGCTGTTTTAGTCAATGAAGTAGTCAATACCGCTTCCTTCGCCTGATCTTCCTTGACCTCCAATGTCTTTTGTATTTTACTCAGCATTGCTGCTAAATGACTTTGATTGTGTTGATAATGCTCTGAAAGTTCTTTTACGTAAGCACTGGCTCTGTGGGGTGATTCCTGGATGAGTTCTTCCAAGACCGTAAAATTAGCATGTAAAAGCGGAGCGTCAATTTTTTGTCTGAGCATCTCCAAATGGCCAATGACTTTTTCCTTTCTGATTCGCTCTGCCTCCAGTTTCACTTTTTGAAAGTTCTCCAATAATTGATAACTAATCTGGACGCTGTTGACCAGTTGGACAATAATGAATGCCTTGCCAATAGCTACCGTAATATGTAACAATCCCAATGCATTGTCACTTCCCAGTACCTTAGTTTCGTACCAATTGAGCAACACGTAACACACCACAAATAAAGTGATGCCAAATAGATTAGAAGCCAAAAAATGCAGAGAAAGTCTTTTGAAAACACCCTGGTGCCAAGGATTTTGTCGATCGAGTAGCCGTCCAATCCACCAACCCATTTCCCAGATTAAAAAGACGGAACCCACCAACCAGAATAAGACGTACCAGGTAAAGCCGGGAGCCTCCCGAAATTGTGCCAACATGTAGATGAGGATTCCCAAAAATAAGGCAAGAAAAACAGGAAAGAAATACCGAATCCAAATGCTTATATTTTGGGAATTCATATGATTTTAGACTTGAGGTGGTTTAGTCGTTGTAATAGGTCGCCGCAGATACTTCGGGAATGACCAAAATCGCATCATAGCTCCAAATCAATTTGGCCAAGCCAGGATCTACGTCTTTAAGCGATCGATTGAACAAGGCTTTCCGTATAGGTAGCAAATTGACTACTGACCAAGTGGTATCTGGACTGGCCACCAGGAGTGATGAAACGTCCATTTCAGAAAAATAATCTGGAGCATTATAAGGCTTTTGCTTATCTGCTTCGCTTGCGCTGAAAGGGGTATGTGCATTGACCGTTCCCCGCTTGGACAAAATATAAAGATGAAATGATTTTTTATTCATCTGGCTAGCCAATTCCGAGACAAAATTTCCAATATCAAATACATTGAGTGCATTTGCTCCTCTGTAAGTATGATTAGCCCCCAGTTTGAACATCACTTTAGGATCACCTCCATTGGCTTTGGCCTTGCGGTAATACTGCCAAAAGTGCTGTTTCATCATTTCTGCCCTCAGGGCATTGGATGTATAGCCTTTGCGTTGAAACCACAACTGGTAGATGTGGATACTCTCCTCTAATTCTCGCAACAAATCGAGGCCATCCTCTTGTCCAGTAAATGCTTGTTTTAGTACTTCAAAATCATCTTTCTTAATTTGAGCCATAAAGGCATCGGAGGGATTTCTACTTTCACTTGATGTTTTAAAGGCGAGCATCGCTTGATCATAATATTTCGTTGCCATGGCTTTTGACTCGGAGGTTTTTGCACGTTTTTGTAAATCGTTAAAATGCATGCGAAAGGAAGCGGCAAATTCCTGATCTAGCCCCCACAATAACCTGATTTCCTCAGTGGAATTTTCCATTACCGTTTCCAGTATCTCCCCCTCCTCTTGCCAGCTGTAAAAGGGAATACTCCACGGATATATTTGAAAAAAGGTTTCTAGCTGTTCGGCCCAATCTTTTTGGCGACTTAAATCTTCCAGAAACCGAGCAGTGTAAGGCCCCGTTTCTGTGGCAAAATAGCGGTAACCATGCTTTTTAAAAGCATCAAATAGCGCCGCGGTGAATAGAGGAATTTCTGCCACTCCGTGAGCTTCTCCAATGAGGAAAAAAGGGCTTTGTTCAGCAGCACGATCTAGCAGATCAAAACCTTTTCCACTCAGCTGCCCCTCGGAGCTCAATTGTAATGGATAACAATTGCTGATTATCTTTTCGATGAGTAAACTGTCTTGTGCTATTCCTTGACTTGCAAACAATAGCGTGCTCAAAAGCAAAATAATTGTATTTTTCATTTTCCTGTTTTTTCCATAAAAAATACAAGAAAGCCAAATTTGAAAAGATTTGGAAAGAGTAAAAGCTCCAGCGCAGGAATTTAGACCTTGAACGCAGCAAAAAAGGAGGTAAAAGATTATTTTTTCCGATCGGTCACAAAAGCAACGAGGTCTTTGAGAGAGGTTTTGGCGGGAGTATCGGGAAATTGCTCTAATAGTTGGAAAGCATCTGATCGATATTCATACATCCTTTCCTCCGCATATTCCATCCCCCCACTGCCTCGAACGAAGTCAATCACTTCTTTTACTTTGTCTGCCTCTTCATTGTAGCGCTTGATGATGTTGATGATTTTGCGTTTGTCGCTACGAGAGGCGTGATTGAGGGCATAAATTAGGGGAAGCGTCATCTTCTTTTCCTTGATATCGATCCCTAAAGGTTTGCCGACATCATCATTACCAAAATCGAATAGATCATCCTTGATCTGGTAGGCAATTCCGATTTTTTCGCCAAATAAACGCATGGTTTCAATTTGGTGCTCATCTTCGGTGGTAGAAGCAGCACCGATTGCACAGGCAGCCGCGATGAGGGAAGCCGTTTTTTGGCGGATAATTTCGAAATAAACCGCCTCATCGATATCTAGACGCCGTGCTTTTTCTATTTGTAACAGCTCTCCGATAGCAATTTCCTTGAAGGCATTTGAGATGAATTGCAACAGGATAAATTGCTTGCTCTTCAGGGCAATAGAGAGGCCTTGGGTCAATAAGAAATCTCCGACTAAGACGGCAATTTTGTTTTTCCAGAGTGCATTGATCGAAAACATACCGCGTCGTTCGTAAGAATCATCGACCACATCGTCGTGAACCAAGGAAGCGGTGTGCAACAACTCTACCAAAGAGGCGCCAACATAACTCGCGTCATTGATTTCTCCACAAATCTGTGCACTCAAAAACAAGAACATGGGACGAACCTGTTTGCCCTTGCGTTGAACAATGTAATAGGTAATCTTATCCAAAAGAGGGACATGGCTTCGCATAGACTCGCGAAACCGCTGTTCAAAGATTTTTAACTCTTCTTCTATTGGTCTTTTGATCGTCTTCAACGATTTGACCATAATTATTGCTAGTTTTGTATTGTGTTGATATGGTTTGAGGAGTGAAAAGCCCCAAATCTCGCCACAAGATACAAGAATTCGACTATTTCATTCACCCATTGACTTGATGTCC
The DNA here is from genome assembly GCA_039199865.1 of Bacteroidota bacterium. Lineage (GTDB taxonomy): Bacteria > Bacteroidota > Bacteroidia > Chitinophagales > Saprospiraceae > JALZUU01. The sequence continues at coordinate 226 of JBCCSR010000256.1, read as the reverse complement.
AAAAAAATTGTATCGATCGATCTTCTTTACGGCAATTTTGCACATCAAGTCTCGAGTAAGGATGTAAATTAAACCATGACTTTTGAATACTTCCTTTTGGCTCACGCTTGGGTTTTACCTCGGTAAAACTCAATACGGTCGATTCAAATTTCCAAGGATAATTTTACCTACTTACTTACCAATAAGCATCAAGTTATGAACATTTTAAAAGACCTCATTGTTGCGG
>JBCCSR010000255.1:0-6946 GCA_039199865.1 Bacteroidota bacterium | reverse complement strand
GGGCTACTTTGTGGAAGCGGAGTAGCCTCCCGCAAGATCATATGTACATTTGTTCCTCCGATTCCCAAAGAACTGACCGCTGCTATTCTGGCTTTCCCCTCTTCTAAGATCCAAGGACTCGTTTTGGCATTGACATAAAAAGGGCCCTCCGCAAAAGGAATGGTAGGATTGGCCTGAGTAAAATGAAGGCTAGCCGGAATCGTCCGATGCTTTAAGACCAAAGCCGTTTTGATCAATCCGGCAATACCTGCTGCCTCATCCGCATGCCCCATATTGGATTTGACCGTACCAATAGCACAGCGATGCTTTGTATCATGATTGAATGCCGAATTGAGAGATTCGATTTCGATGGGATCCCCAATCTTGGTTCCTGTTCCGTGGGTTTCCACATAGGTAATGTCCTGTGCTTGTACGCCAGCAATTTTTTGGGCCAATTTAATGCAATCCGTTTGGCCCGGTACGCTAGGCATGGTATATCCCGCCTTGCGATTGCCATCATTGTTCATCGCAGAAGATTTGATAACTGCGTAAATTGGATCTCGATCTTTGATGGCTTCTTCCAATTTTTTTAGAACCACCACTCCAGCACCATCACAAGGAATCGTTCCAGAAGATTGTCGATCAAAACTACGGCTATGCCCATCTTTCGACATGATGGAACCTTCCATGTATTGGTAACCATTGTCCAAATAAGAGATCAGTCGAATGCCTCCCACCACCGCAATGCCGCACTCATTTAACAGCAAGCTTCGACAAGCCAGATGTGCCGTACTGAGAGAAGTAGAACAAGCGGTATCAATAAAATAACAAGGTCCCGTAAAATTCAATTTGAAGGCGATAAGGGAAGCCATGAAGTTGGGATTGATGAGCTTGCTTTTTGTCAAAGCATCTACGTTATCATGCTCAACCAAAGCCGAGTACAAACTCCAATTGAGATCCTTATTGGCTCCAGTAAAAATACCGATCTTTTTGTGATAGGTTGCCGGATGGCATCCCGCATCTTCCAGGGCCTGCCAAACCAGTTGATGCATCACCCGAGTCTGCGGATTCATCACCATCGCCTCATCTAGGGTATATTTAAAGAAAGGATAGTCAAAGTATTGCGGATTCTCCATCATCGAAGCTACTTTCACCCAATTGCTTTGAGTGATCTCTTCCCTTTTGACTCCTCTTGCAAGTAGTTCTTCATCATCAAAAAAATGCAGCAACTCTTTTTCCTCAACAAGATTTTTCCAAAACGAATAAATATCAGCTGACTTGGGAAATCTTCCGGACATTCCGATGATTGCAATATCTCTTTTCATGGTTGATATAGTATTAGGTAAGGGCTTGGCTTTGGTAATCTATGCTTACAGATCGCTCATAAAATCGAGGAGATCATCGACATTTTCCATTTCGTCCTCTACCAAAACCAATTGTTCTTTTTCTGCTTGTCGCAAATGATCGGAAAGGGTTCGAACGGTTGGATACTGGAAAAAAGAAATGATTTTGAGGTCGACCTCCAAAGTGGTATTGATACTGGCCAGCAGTTGAAAGGCCTTCATTGAATTTCCTCCAATCTCAAAATAATTGTCGTTGACGCTCACTTTTTCCAGTTGGAGCGAATCTGCCCAAAGCTGGGACAAGGCTTCTTCAGTTTGATTTTTAGGGGCCACAAAACTACGACTGAGCATTTGCTCAGCACCGGGTTGGGGCAAGCGTTTGGTATCTACTTTCCCATTGGGTGTTTTGGGAAAATCTTTTAAAAATTGGACGTACTGAGGAATCATATAATGGGGCAAGCGCAAACGCAAATGATCTTTGACCTGCGTTTCCTGATGGTTTTCATCCGCTTGTAAATAAGCAATGAGTACGACCTGTTGATTAACCGTAGCCGTGGTGACCACACATTGATTGACGCCCGTCAATGACAAACATACTGCTTCTATCTCACTGAGTTCAATGCGGTGTCCACGAATTTTCACTTGGCTATCGAGCCGACCCAAAAATTGGAGCTCTCCGTTGGGCAACCAACAAGCCAAGTCTCCCGTCCGATAAATTTTTTCCCCTTCAATAAAAGGATTGGGAATGAAACGCTCATCCGTCAAATCGGAGCGATGCAAATAACCGCTGGAGACTCCATCTCCTCCAATACACAACTCCCCGACAATGCCAATGGGACAAATCTGTTGTGCTTGATCCAAAATATAAATTTGCGTATTGGCGATGGGTCGGCCAATCGTAACCATTTCATCCTCAACTTTTTTTACTGCCGACCAAATTGTGGTTTCCGTTGGACCATACATATTGTAAATACACGACTGATCCAAGGCCAATAGTTTTTGGGCCAAAGCTGGTTTTAGCGCCTCCCCTCCAACCAAGAGGGTTTGAAGTTGACGAATGGACTTTCGTCCTTCCTCATGCGATAAAAGTTCTTCGTAAAAAGAAGGAGTGGATTGCAAATGACTGATGGCATATTCTTGAATCAAGGCGGTAGTCGATTGCCTTTCATCGTGGAGTTGCATCCGTCCGCGAATGTAATCAAATTGATTTTTAGCCCTTCTAACCAATTCCTTCAAGCGATCCAAATGATAAAAGTGATCGATCACCAATGCCTCCTCAACGCCAAAGTCAATCAAACAAGCAATTTCATTGATGCCGCTTTTAAACAATTTTTGAATCAACTCCAGACAGGTTTCTGGTGTACCAAACAAGCTCCCCGTTTTGTAAAATCGTAGAAAGCCCATCTCCAAAATGACGTCCATATCTTTTTCAAAATCTAGGCCTTGCTCTTCGGCCATCGGTTTTAGAAGATTGAAGGAGTTGCGTAGATAATTTTTAAAAGGCTGTTCAACCACTTCTTTGACAAATTCAGGATCATCGCCAACAAAAGTATGCAACATTAAAGCCACCTTTCCTTCCTCAGGATCAAAGCCATTTTCTTTTCTTGCCAAGCGATAGGCCTTGATTTTTTCTATTAAATCTTCGATGCTTTGTCCGAGTAAGTGAGTCAAAATATTGCCACCGATCGAGCCCGCATATTTAAAAGTATCGATGCTTCCTGCGGCAGTGATCCAAATGGGAAGTTCGGCCTGGACGGGTCTGGGATGAATGAAAAACTCAAAGTCCTCTCCTACTCCATTTTTTCGAGTCAAAGCTGCGCCGCGCCAGAGCGATCGTAGGGTCTGAATTTTTTCCCGCATCAATTGATGGCGATTTTTATAGTCATTTGGCGCTAAAACAAAATCATTAGGATGCCAACCAGAGGCAATGGATAACTCTACTCGCCCCTTGGACAAATGATCGATCATCGACCATTCCTCTGCGACCCTTACCGGATCGTGTAGAGGCAGAACGACGCTTCCAGATCTCAATTTCACTTGTTGAGTAATGGTCGATACCGCTGCGGCGGCAACCGAAGGATTGGGGAATTGATCGCCAAAATTATGGAAATGTCTTTCGGGTACCCACAAGGCTTCAAAACCATGCTGATCGGCAAATTTTGCCCCCTCGATCAATAATTGGTATTTGTCTTCGGTGGCAGTATTTTCTTGCTTGGTAGGAAAATAAAACAAGCTAAAATCCATTTGGGGCTTGGGATGAAGAACAACTGGTTTTTCCAAGTCAAGCACAATCTGATCTCCCCTGCTCAAAGTCCAAAGCAATTCCAAAATGGAAATATCAAAACTAATACTGGTGACCGCCAACCAAGTAGCCACCTCTTCCTGGAAAGCAAACTGGTCATTCATACCCACCAAAAAATTCATCAGATTCCGATGCGTCACTTTTACTCCTTTGGGCCGACCCGTCGAACCGGAGGTGTAAATAACGTAAGCCATACTGTGGGCATTGATCTCCGGAGTTTCGAAAAGTGTAGCAGCGGTCCAAATGTCTTTTTGGTCCAAATTAATCGCCTGTACCGTTCGAGGAAGGATACCCTGACTCATCGAATCTACCAGCACAAAATCCGTTTGACTGTGCTCCAAAATATAGTCGATCCGATCAATAGGGTAAAAGGGGTCAAGGGGTAAATAGGTGGCTCCCGCTTTTAAAATGGCCAAAATACCGACCAAGAGATCAATGGAGCGACCGATGCAGAGTCCTACAATTGAAGAGGTAGAAATGCCTAATGATTGTAAATGGAAGGCCAGCTGATTGGATCGTTGGGACAAGTCCAGATAACTGATTTGTTCGCCTTCGCAAATAAGTGCGATGCGTTCTGGATGGCGCTCTACTTGGGTGGCAAATGCTTGAACAAAGGTTTGATCAATAGTGTAATCTACCAGCGTTTGATTGAAGCCATGAAGCAATTGGTCCAATTCCTGAGCCTCTAAGTATTCCATCTTACGAATCGGTAAACTGGGTAAGTCGAGGCATTGTTGCAGAAAGCAAGTGAAGTGTCGAATCAACTGTTGAATAAAGGCCCCTTGGTACAAATCGGTGTTGTATTCCACATCCAAATAAATGCTCTGATCTGATTCCGTGAAGGAAAATGTCAGGTCAAATTTACTTACACTACTTTCTACTTTTTCGTAAGCTCCACATTCCAATCCTTCAATGGCGTTTTTAAGTTCCCAACTTTGTGCGGACTGTTTTTGGTGTGTTACCAAAACATCAAAGATTGGAGAACGACTGGTATCCCGATTGAGCTGAAGTTGATTGACCAGCTCGCCAAAGGGATAATCCGCATGCGCATATACTTTGAGTAGAATATCTTTTTGCCTGGCCAATAACTGATAGAAATTATCTGCCCCCGAAAAACGAGTGCGAATGGGAAGCGTATTGATGTACAGCCCAATTTGCTTTTCCAACTCTGGATAAGATCGACCGGCAACGGGTGTCCCCAAAATGATGTCTTCCTGTTGGGTGTAGCGATGTAAAAAGGCATTGAGCCCCGCAATCAAGGTCATAAAAACAGTCGTTCGCTGTTCCCCGGAAAACGTTTTGATTCGCTGGACCAGGGAGTCTGTCCATTGATGCGTGATGCTGGAGCCATGGTAAGTTTGTACCGGTGGACGGGCTTGATAGGTGGGCAAATTGAGAATGGGCAATTCGCCCGCCAATTCGTTTAGCCAGAATTTTTCGTTCTCCTGATAAGCAGTTCCCAAATTGCTTTCCATCCAGCAGGCATAATCTTTAAACTGTATGGTCAATTGTGGTAAATCGATTGGCACTTGGTTCAATAAACTGTTGTAAACAGACGCTAACTCTTCAATTAGTACTTGTAGAGACCAGCCATCACTAACCAGGTGATGCACATTGAGGCAAAGACAATGTTCTGACTCACTCAAGGGAATCAATTGAGCTGCAAAAAGAGGCGCTTTAGTGAGATCAAAAGGGCGTTTGTTGAATGCTTCTATACAAGCATACAAATCTTGTTGAGGCGTCAACTCTTGGACCGCCAATTGAAAAGTAAGGGATTCAGCGGGTAGGCTGCTTTGTCGGACTTCATTGCTTTTGCTTTGTACAAAATAAGTTCGCAAACTTTCATGGCGTCGTAGCAAATACTGAATGGCCTTTTCTAATGTCTCCACCTTGAGTGGGCCTTTCATACGAATAGTAAAAGGAATGTTATACGCCGAATTGATTTCCTCTAATTGGCAAAGCAACCAAAAGCGAAATTGAGTGGAAGTCAAAGGATAATGATCTCCTTTCGCAGCGGGAAGGATGGACGATTGAGCTTCCAACTGGAGTTGCGCTACCAAACTGGCGACGGTACTGTGGGTAAAAAAGGTCTTGAATGGTAAAGTCTTACCCAGTTGCGCTTTTAGCTGATGCAGTACATTACCAATCAATAAACTGTGCCCTCCCAATTCAAAAAAGTTATCGTCAATTCCTACTTGATCTATCTTGAGGAGGCTTTGCCAAATATCAACCAATACCTGTTCTGTCCTATTGCGAGGAGCACGATAAACCTGACGAATCAAATCGAGCGAGATGGGTGCAGGCAATGCCTTTCGATCAATTTTACCATTGGACGTCAAGGGAAAATCATCTAGCCTAACGTAATACGTGGGAACCATGTAGGCAGGCAATTGTTCCAAAAGATATTGTCGCAGCTGCGCTTTTTCAAGAGACTCCGTGGTCGTATAATAACTGACCAACACCTGTTCTTGGTTGACTGTTTTGACCAAAACCAATGCCTGTTGGACCTCCGGAGCAAAGTTTAAAATGGCTTTCTCGATTTCTCCTGCCTCGATCCGATGTCCTCTGATTTTCATCTGCGCATCTTTGCGCCCCATAAATTCGATCAAGCCATCTGGCCACCATTTTGCGACGTCGCCAGAATCGTACATCAAGCCTCCTTCTTCAAAAGGATTGGCAATAAATTTCTCCTTGGTCAACTCCAAACGCTTGAGATAACCTCGGGAAAGACCAGAACCTGCAATGTACAGTTTACCAGGAATACCCGTTCCCACTGCTTGTAAATTGGCATCCAATAGATACACTTTGGTGTTGACCATAGGCCGACCAATCGGCAAATTGACTCTTTCCGAAAGGGCATGTCCATTGACCACAAAAGCTGTGGCACAAATCGTACATTCCGTCGGACCATAAGCATTATGCACTTCAATCCCTTTTTGCAAGTACCATTGAATAGCAGCCACTTTAATTGGTTCTACACCAATTAAAATCCGTTGAAGATAGAGCTGTTCCTTTTGCGCAAGCGCAGCGGCAATTGCCTCAAGATGCATGGGATGCAAATAACAATGACTGATTTGATTTTGATCCAAAAAATCGGCATAGTCGTCCGGAGAAAAAACAAGATCTCTAGGAGGAATAAACAAACAACTACCGGAAAGTAGGTTGGAAAAAATTTCCATCACCGAAACGTCAAAAATGACATTGCAAGTCAAACTACTCTTGCTCGGAGCAAGTTGATAGGCATGGACAAAATGATGCAATTGCCGATGTTCTACCATCACCCCCTTTGGACCACCAGTCGTTCCAGAAGTATAAATGACAT
>JBCCSR010000254.1:0-6969 GCA_039199865.1 Bacteroidota bacterium | reverse complement strand
ATTATCGATATTAAACAGGGCTGCACCTGTTCCGCCTGTAATACTGTAAGTGATTGTATCGGCTGGCATATCCTGATCGGTTGCCACATTCACAGTCCCGACGGCAGTAGTATCACCGGAGTTTTCACCAATTGAAAATGGACCAGAGGCCGGTAGGATCGGAGCATCATTTTCATCCAGAATATTAATAGTGATGGTTTCGGTATTCGAGTCGATTGTCCCGTCATTGGCAACAATATCAATCGTGTAGCTGCTCACACCGCTTTCAAAATCGAAATTGCCATTGCCATTGACAGTGATATTGCCTGCATTGTCGATGTTAAACAGCGCAGCACCAGTTCCGCCGGTAATTGCGTAAGTAATCGTATCGGCTGGGACATCAGCATCCGTGGCCAGGTTAATCGTTCCAACTGCATCTGTATTTCCAGCATTTTCACCAATATCAAAAGGTCCAGAAGCGGGGAGGATTGAACAAATCCTTTTCCGCAGAAGCATCAAGATACCATAAGGGTTGAATGTAATAGGTTTCTCCATCCTCTTCCACAAAGCCAAATATAAATTCGTTGTCGATAGCCAAACGAACCCGCCCTAGCTCATTGCTGGCATACGCTTTAAAAGCAATATTGGGTCCTTTGGGATGAGTGGTCACCCCAGACTCCGTCGCTACTTGAACCTGATAATCGGCTCCACGAAGGTCATTTTCCAGGAGTTGCATCTCCCAATCGTACTGATCACCGAGTGATAATTTGACTGGAATCTCCGTTTCTTTCGATTTGACGTAGGTATTAAATGTCTCTGTTTCGATCTGATAAACGTCATAATGACGCAATTGGTCGTTGAGATGCTCTAAGCCTTTTTGTTGAACTTGTTTTCCTTTAAAAGTTGGTGTTTTTTGGGCAAAACAAATACAGGACAATAGCAGAAAGCAGCAAAGTAGTTTTGGTTTTAACATTGTAAACTCTCTCTTGATTAGTTAATGAAAGGATAGATTGTGCGAATTGTAGATTCTAATATTCCTAAAAGTGTAATGCAGGCGTCGTGAATAGTAACAACTAAAATAGTTATTTTTGATCAAATTGACCTAACATATATATTTAAGGCCTCATTTAATGCGCATTTTTGACTCGTATATGACTATAAATGTTGATTTAACAGGCTAGTTGCTATTGCTTTTCAAGGCGCTAAATTAAGGGGGAAAATCGGGAGAAGGAGTGTTTTTATAAACAAAAATCCTTAATTTTGATTCATGAAACCAGGGACTCTAAGCCTACTTGTATGCCTTTTATTGGTGGCTTGTAAAAAGGAGGAAAGCCAGAAAACAGTGGCTTCCCAAGCACCACAAAAAACATCGTCCAGCCTTTGGTCAGTCCAGCCAATGGAGGCCAAAGAATACCTTGCGGCTCTCCGTCCCAAAACCCCGTCGAGTATCGAAAGCATCTGTGAAGAATCAAAAGGCTATCGAAATAACGAATGGCCTGGATTGAATGAATGCGACTGGGCCATTGAGCAACAGCTACTGGATCACGATCAGGCTATCGCACAGCGGGAGGGCCCTAGCCTAGCTTTGAAATTAATGGATGGAAATTGGATGAGACTCAAGCACAGCTCAAGCGTTTTTTATCAATATAAGGGCTGGCTAAAAGATACCAATCACTTTTTGGTACTCATCAACCAAAGCCAACATTGTAATATTTGCTGGATGATTAATCGGCAAGATGGCAGCAAACAACGTATTGAAGGCGTTCCTTATTTTTCAGAGGATGGTCAACAAGCAATCGTGACTTCCCAGGCAGATGATTCGTCCAAACGATGCAACGGACAATTGGAACTTTGGCAATTTCGCGATGGCCAATTTCGCCAGGTTAGTATTCATCCTACCCCAGACCGAATTAACCAAAAAGTATTTTGGAGCAACAATAAAGCCGTTTGGCTTAGACAATCTTCTGGACAAACAGTGCCCTACCAAGAACACTATGCCAAAATAGAATGGCAGTAAAAGCAATGCAGGATTGCCATCAATGTCTTGTGCATTCCATCCTATTTTTGCATTTGTCTTCAAATTGGCTCTGCTATTCTGGTATGTTTTTAGCTCCCAAGCAAATGAAGCAGTAAACCTTGTTTTTTTGATTAGGAACACTTAAAAAGTAAGTTTCCACTCTCGTTTAGCTAATGAAAGTCAAAAAAGGGAAATCATTTTTTGAGTACTACTCATCTAAATTCGACCTAAAATGAATCGATCTATTTTTACTTTTTTCTTGCTTTGTATCTTGATCCTTCCATCTTGCTACAACCTTCCGGAAGAAGGAGACAAAAATCCTTGGGAAACGGTCAACCTATCAACCATCACTCCCATCCGCACCATGTTTGCCAGCCCACTGGAATTATTGGTGGCCACTGATGATGAATTTTATCGCATCAACACCGACAATGAAATCGTAGAAAAAAGAAATATTGGTCTACCCTTTCGACACTTTGGTCGTCCTGCCATTTCTGATTTTGTGACGCTCCGACTGGTGCGAACTGCAACGGAGAGCCAAGTAGCAGAGCTTCACCTCACCCGAAATGCCGATGAGGTCTACAATTTCTCTATTGCAGACATTCCCACCAATGGAGAGGAAAACTTCGAGGTAGAGGGAACCAGTCGCAACCCCGGAGCCTTTAATTTCGATGGATCACAATTCCTATTGCCCGTACGTACGCTTACAAGTGGTGAGCGCTATTTTAGTTTTTTCCTCCTAGATATTGATCTCAATTCCACAAAAACGGAATTTCAGTCGGTAGAAATTGCTCAAAGAATAGACATCGTTTCCCTTCCAGGTGATCCAGCCACTTTGGTCAATGTCAAATTTATCAATGGGTTTTACTATGTGACCTCCCAAAACGGTGCTTTCCGCATCTCCCCTAGCGGTGATGCCGTAACCCTTTTCACCGGATGGATGCAGGACGTTTTTGAACTAGATGGAAAACTGTACATCACCGGTTTCAATGATTTCGAGTTCTACACGTCCAGCGATAACGGAGCCAGTTGGGAAAGAGTACTCGATCCCACAACGATCAAAATGGTTGAGGTAGCCAACGATGAGATTTTCTTTCACCAAGCGATTGGCTTCCGATTCAAACTTGCTGATACGGACCTCAAAGATGGCCAAAACATTAGTCTCAACGAAGATTTTCCAACCAATGATTTTGCGGCTTACAGCAATATCGTTTACTTTTTTGGCAATTATTACCTTTCGGTACAAAAGGAAATTGCTTTTAGCTCGGCCATCCAAACCGAGGAGTGATTCAAAAATCTCTTAAGGATATTTCCTTCGGACCCAAAATGTACATTTTCGGTGTAGTTCTTGCATAAGATTACTGTTGACTTTATTGCTGTAAACAACAGAATGGTCAACCAAACAAACTGACAAAAAGCTCAGTGGATTAGAACAAACAATCGGAAATGAGAGCATATCCCTTCCTTGTAGTGCTGCTTATTCTAAGTGGATCATTATTTGGGCAAACCCAATCGGCAACTGATTTTGATCAATTGCTCAATGACCTCGAACGCAGTTTACAGAAGGGAAACAAACGTGCCTTACGCGACTTGGGCAGCTTGGCCCACTATCCCCAACTAAAAGATCGAATTCGTCGCCTCTTCAAAAATTACCTTTTCGTTCACCCTGACGAATTTGAGGTCAGCAATCCATTCGATAAAAAAGCCTTCATGCAATTTTACTACGAGCATGAAAAAGAGTTGTCTTATTCTCACTTGCTCAATAGCTATTATCTGACTTCTCCCGAAGCGCGTAAAGTAAAATACAAAATACAACTTCAGTCCAACGAAAAGCAGGCCGATGCTTCGGTGAGCTTAAAAAAGGCCATCAAACTGATTGAAAAGTCAGTGAAGAATAGAGACAGTCCAACGCTGTTGGAAAATATCAATACAATTGCTCGACTGCGTTTGCCCGAGGCTTACCAATATCTCGTTGAGTTTGCAACACAGCAGCCAATTGATCCAAGCACCAATTCGGAAGCACAAAAGATTTACGAGACCATTGGCACTGCCCTCGAAGATCATCTTGACCTGGACGCCGTGTATACGGTCATGGGTTTTTTGGATCAGCAATTGATTCCCCTTAACTCCGCCAAATCCATCCTGGCCAATTTAACCAATATCCAATTGGAAAGTGATGATCCGCAAACGGTATTGAAAACTTACAGCAATTTTATCGACTCTCTTTCCACCATCGAAGAAATTCGGGCCTTTGGCTACGATCGCTTATTTGGGTTTCGGCCAGATTTTTTCGTCGAACCCGTCGACTACTACGGGCAAATCCTCAGTATGGCCGGTGATAGAACTTGGATCGAACACAATGCGCTAATCGACCTGTCATACAGCCAGCACCCCAGGGCCTTATTTTACATTGCAGGGCTCTTGTACAAATACCGAAAAGCGAGTGGCAAAAAAGGAAGGATCAAATCCAAGCAATTGATTGAGCTAATGCATCAATTGACCCGGATTGAAGTAGGGGTCCCCAATAAAAAAGAAGAAATCCATTTCGAGGCTTATCTTCGTCGTGATCAGGTCGCCAAACGCAATTTCCTCATTTATTGGGCTGCTCATTACAATGACTACGAATGGGATGAAAACCGCTTCTTGTTTGTCAATAAATTTGAAGCCATTGAAAAAACGCAAAACTACGAACGGCTCTTTCGACGACTCAACTCGCGAAATGACTCTGTTGCCGTTGCCTCTTTCAAGTTATTGACGGAAGGAGATCCTTCGGAAGTGATTGCACTGGCAGAGAAATACCGACAGATGTTTCGAACCTACAATAAATCACTGCCCTCCTTTCAGTATAAGTATCTAGAGCAATTGGCACTACTTACTAATTTTTGCCGAAAAAATAATTTTCCCTACAAAGCCAGTAAAACCCTCAGAGGCAAACTTTACAAACTAAGTCAGGCCAAAGACGAAACGGAACGGTACGCAATCGAAAATCAGATCATTCAGAGTTTGAAACTCAAAGAAAGTACGGCGCTAGAATATTGGGCCTGCCTCAACGAAGGCAATGGACCACTCAATTATTCGATCAGCCGCATTCTCGATTGGTTTTATTCTGCGAGATGGTCGCAAATTATTTCCGATGAAGGTCAGCTACGGCTCTATTTAAAAAAGGCAGAAGTCTTTGGCCACATTGGTGCATTGGGGGCTTGCAATGCTTATCTCAACAAATTGAACCCTAAGAACCCAGTACTGCAAGAAAAGCTAAGAAGTTTGGCCAAAACAGAATCCGACAAGGGCATTAGCGGACAATTGAACCTTTTGTTGATTGAAGAAGAATACGAAGAGGAAAGCCTCACCTTGGATGATTTTCTCATCGATCCCAATAGTTTTCACAAGCGAGACATCAAAATATTACCCAGTCCACAAAAAGAAGATTTCCCCAAACTGATCGGGGCCATCCAATCCATTCAAGACCTAAAAGCCATCCGACGCATCTTTTTCTACATTCGTTTGCATCCCAATATCGAAATGGTTCCTAACTTGTTTGAACTCATTGATGACGAACGGCTTTTGGTCAAAAAAAGAAAATTAGAGCTGACCGTCGCAGACAATCTCGCGCCCATTTTTGAAGGCATTTACAATTACTCTTTTCCCAAAGTAAAAGGCGCCAAAAAATTCAATGTCGAGCCCTGGCGAGAAATGTGGGCCCAACACCAAGATAGCTACACCAACTGGATTGACGTTTTCTTTGAGCAAAAACTCAAGGCACTCAGTGAAAGTGAACAATTGAGCATCGATGACATCAATCAAATTACGGAGTCCGTCCACTACAATCCCAGCTATAAAAAGATATGTCTGGAAGCTTTGAAAAAGGTAAAACCCGTAAAAGACATTCGCCAATTAAATATTGAGCCCAAGCTGTCGGTTCAGGAAGATCTTCACTATTTTGCCTCCTTTGATTTTTCCCATAAGGTGATCGATGATATCCCCAAGTTGTTTGCCATCGAGGATGCTCAAATGATGATGGAATACCTACGTAAAAAAGCAGCAAATTTTGATCTTTCCGACCGAGGTTCCCTTTACAATGATTTGTTTCGCACCCCTTGGTTTTCCAATTATGTAGGCAGTGGAGTCATTGCCCCGGAAATGGCCCAACACATCCAGGCTACGCTCGAACATTATTTCAATGAAAGTGACTACCTCAGTGAATTTGAGGAACAAGCCACTCAATTGCACATCGCCCAATTGGTCATGGCGGGTAAAGATTTATCCACCCAGTTGGCAACGTCCATTCAGCTAGAAACCGATGAAGCCTCGAAGGCCAAGATCCAACAGTCCATCATTGCGCGCATTGAGTACCAGCAAATTCCGGAGGTAATCAAAGTGGTCGACCAACTGAGTCCAGACCTGGGCCTGTCCACTTACGAGTTTTTATCCAAGGATTTTGGCTTGCCCATCTTCAATTTGGAATCCTCAAAAGCACAACGAAAGTTAGTGGAACAACACCAAAAATGGACGGAATACGAATTTTATTTTCACTACCTCCAATCTTTTGGTCTAAACTTTTTGAAGAACAAAAACGAACTAGATTATCAAAAAATCTACAATATCCTTCAGTTCGATATTGTCACACCTTTTGTCAGTAGCAGTGGAGGAAAACGCGACAATTACGTTTACGGAATCATCAAACTTTTAGAGCTTACTTTTGAGGAACGTTTGGGTTTTCACCAAAAACTCAACGAAGGACAAACTTTTTATACTTTTTCCAGTACGAAGCGCGCCCATGCTTGGTGCAATTATCTGATCGAAAACCAACTGGTTGAAGCACAGTATGACCATCCGCCGTCATTTAATCCCTTAAGAGCAGAAAATTAAATCCCCCATTCATTTTTCCTAACATTTTGGCGACCAAATGCGTTATACTCTGGTCGGGAAGCTTTTTTGTGCTGAATTTTGTGATCAAACAGCAGATAAAAATT
>JBCCSR010000253.1:0-6972 GCA_039199865.1 Bacteroidota bacterium | reverse complement strand
TTCCAACGCACTTTTTTGGGCAGAGCAGAGAGCGCAGTGAAGGGAGCCGAAGTGTAGCGGAAAGGCGTTTTGAGTAAAAGACTGGGATCCGCTTTGAGCTCGATGACTTTTTTGACCTTATCGATGGTTTTTCTAAAAAGAAACTCCGTCCTTTCGTTGGTGCCATAAATATTGGAGATGGCCGGAAAGGGACTGCCTTTTATTTTTTCAAACAGAAGGGCTGGTCCTTTGGCATCGTACACGCGCCGATGAATTTCCGCAATTTCTAGATTGGGATCTACTTCTGTTTTTATTCTAATCAATTGGCCACTCTGTTCCAAATCGCGCACGCAGGCGCTCATGCTCTGATAAGTCATATTTTACGCTTCTGTGTAAAAAAGGCGCGATGAATCGCCCTTTTTTTATTCGTTTTCTTTAAAAAGATTTTCTGCTAGTAGTTGTTCGGCCATGGGAAAGTAAGGTTTTACTTTTTTCTTAATCATGGATTTCAATAACACTTTTGCAGATTGATTTTCTTCTTTTGCCAGATGGTTGAGTGCTTTGAACCACAAGAGATCTCCATTGTATTTGAAAATCCTCAGGCCCTCCAATTGATCAAACTGTAACTGTGCTTGGTCAAATTGCTGGTCGGCCATGAAACTGATGCCCAGATAATAAATCAATTCGTTTTGATCACTTACTTTCGGGACATCTTGTCGATCGAGAATTTGTTGGAGGTACTCAATTGTGCTTGCAAACTCATTGCGCTGGTAATGCTCCATTGCTTTGCTCAATACTTGTATTTCCTCTTTCTTTTGATCACTGAGTTTGAGCTTTGTCCAGTGTTTTAAACTGGGGCTGAGCTGATCCTTGGGAACTTGGAAATACTTGTCGAATAGTGGAGATGTTGGTGAATTTGAGGAGTTAGTGGAATGACAATTGGCCATAAAACCAACACTCAAAAGGATCACCGATAAATGCAAATACAGAACAACAGATTGCTTCATTTGTTTTTCCAGTCTTGATGAAAAATGAATTTGATATTTGAGCACATGTGCAAAAATTACTTATCGACTCAAAAACCGATCTTTTTTTGGCGGATGCTTTGGCCATTCCTTCCTATCTAGCTTCTAACAGAGCGTTGTAAAATGAACTTTTCTTAAATGAAAATACATCATTCCTAATCAGCCGTGTCAAGCTCATGTGGCCAGGCAGGCTTCTCGCTAAAAGGGCAATTTAGGTAGATCTTACAACCTTTTGTACAGGTTTCAACTTGTCAGAAACTTACTGATAAATCGGAATATCGCTCGACTAAAGGTTTCGTTGAGTCGGGTCGAAGATAAGCATTTGTACAACTTGATGAAGACATTCCTTATTTGGATGCCGTTTTTGACAAGGCGCGATGATATATTTTGGCCATTCGACTGGCGATGAATTTTCCGGGTAGGAAACGCATGAGTAGGGCGCCAATTTGATTTTGTAATCCAGGAATGTGTCGATATTTGCGTTGTTGCAAAGTATAAATGGCTTCGCTTGCTGCTTTTTCGACCGTCATCAGCCAAGAACGCAAGTCATTGAATTTGTGATTGTCCGTCATCTCCGTAACGATGCCTCCTGGTTCAAAGACCGAAATTGAAAAATTGGGATTCTGAATTTCGTGACTCAAGGCTTTTGAGAAATTGGAGAGATACGCTTTGGTGGCCGAATAAGCCGCTTGATAGGGAACGGGAGAAAAGGCGGCCATACTGGAAATGATCAACAAACCTCCTTCTTGAGTTCCTTGCTCAAAATGCTGAACGATGGGGTTGAGCATGCGCATCAATCCCATAATATTGGTTTGCATCAAAGTTTGGAAACTAGACCACTCCAGCTCCTGATGTTTGCCAAAATAGGTGGTGCCCGCATTCAGAACGGCTCCATACAGTGGTCGCTCATTTAGACAAAAGGCGACCACTTTGTCGACTTCTTCGGCAATGGAGAGGTCTGCGGTTTTGACAACTACTTCGACCTTGGCACTCGATTCGAGTTCTTTTTTTAAAGCCTCTAGTTTTGTTTTTCTACGGGCAACAATAATCAGATTTGCCTGATGTTGCAGGGCCAGTTGTCGGGCAATTTCTTTACCCAAACCAGAGGAAGCCCCGGTAATCAAGATCCATTTGTCTTTAAAATCCAGTTTTCTCATTCCCGATATTTAATGCATCAAGAGCTTGGATACCAGCGTTTGATCGCCGCTTTTGAGTTGGATGATATAATTACCAGTCGCCAAATTGGAAAAGTCCAACTTCAATTCACTGCCATTTCCCGTTTGTACTTTTCGGTCCATCAACCATTTCCCTTGAAGATCAAAAACCTGGATATTGGCCTCAGTAGCCAAGGGGCTCGACGTTCGAATATTCACCTCTCCATCACTGGGGTTGGGGAAAATCGTCATCCTGTTTTGCTCGGGAGCAACACTGGCGGTGGAGACGGAATTGGTGATTTGAAAATCCCAGACACCTCGACCATAAGTTCCAAAACGAACAATGTCGAATGCCTCAACGTATTCTACCGACCAGTAGGTTTGCGTTGGCGCATAATCCCCACGCATGTCGTACCATTTTTGTTCTGCAAAGACGTACACATAAGGTCCTGCCTCAGTGGCGGCAAACAATAAATTTTCTTCTTTATCCGCAGCCAGTTCAAATACCATGGTTGACGGCAAGCCTTCGCTCATCTCGGTGAAATTGATTCCTCCGTCGTAAGAGACAAAAACACCTGGATTAGAATAGCCACTTCCTCCGTAATAAACGGTCATTTCATCTTTCTTAGATGGGAGAATACTTTGTCCGTATAGATAATGACCATCTGGAACAAAATTGAGGGATTGCTCCCAGTTGGCACCAGCATCGGTAGAATAGAAAAATCGGCCATTGGTCGTAGCCGCATACCATCGATCGGCATTGAGCGGAGCTGTTTTCATGGCGGAAAGCTGACCTCCACCGGAATTGCTCATAAAGTTGAATGGCATTTGGGTGGGTATGATGATATTTCCATTGAGGGTGTATTCCAACTGAATCATGTAGGAACCACTACCTCCATTGGCAGCTCCTCCGGCAAGGTAAACGATGTCTTCTTCTGGATTGGGGCTTTCCATCAAGGGGGGAATCCAAACGGATTCATCATCGGAGTCGACTTCCCAAGAAGCATTATAGCCACCATCAATGGGGTGATAATAATAAGTGATCCAGCCTCCGGGATAAACGGTCCACAAATGTTCTCCATTTCCAGAAAAGGCAATATGTCCGTAGTCACCGGAAATCACTTGTTCCATTTCTACAACTTCGTATTCATCCATTGACCAGCCCCTCTGAAATCCTTGATCTTGAGATCCCCCATAAAAAAGATAGGGCCAGGTCGGATCGGTTCTGACATCGTAGTATTGACTGACGTTTAGTCCCGCAAGAGAAATATTTTCAACATGGGCCATCTGATCATAAGAAATGCTTAGTCCACCGTGGTTACTGACCAAAGTAACGGTATCCCCATCTACGGTTTGAACTTCGTGAAAAACCATCATGTCCGCATGTAATTTTGTGACCACATCATCGTAATATTCTCCCCAACCATTCATCGTTTCCCAAGTTTTTCCTGCATCATAGCTCTTGTGGCATTCGATGCCCCCCGTAAGCAAAAAGTCTGGATTGCTAGGGGAGACGTAGATGCCAACCTCCCAAGGGCGCTCTGGCGTGGTGCCTTGTAGGATCCAGGTGGTTCCGCTGTCCTCTGAAATATAGACGTTGCCATTCCCATCGTAGGCATAGAAGCGAGTTAACTCATCAGATATTTTACTGGCGTAGAGGTTGGCTCTTCCACCTTGAAAGCTAAACTGATTGGTCACTTCAAGGGTATCAATTTCGTTGGTGACGGGATCGATTCGATAGAAACCTGTAAAATTGTTATTGATTTTTTCGATGAGGTACAATTCATTACTGTGGTGGGGCTTGCACAGGGCATAGCGATCTTGGTCGCTACTCACAAGACTAATAATAGAAGTAAAAGTCTCCCCTTGATCGGTGGATTTATAGACTTTGAAAGCAGACCAAGCATCGGGTCGGGAAATGAGAAAAATGCTTTGATTTTCATCGGGTAGTTGGTGGATCCATTTTGACCTTGCCCAACCGTCAAAAGCTTGGATGCCCTCGGATGGAATCCAGTTGAGCCCTCCATCATCCGAATAATGGGGGAACTGACCAATCAGTGCAATCATTCTTTTGTGACTCTCCATTTGAACAAACTGAAGTAGGCCAGGGTTAAATTTTAGATCTTGGTTGATGACTTCCCAGTTGGACCCATCCCGTTCCCCTTTCCATAAAGTTCCCCCCGCAGAAATCGTATAGATTTGATCACTGTCTTCATCATACAATGTTTCAAATACGCTACCGGATTGATTGATGCTTCCTCGCTCTCGCCATTCGCCTTCTAGGTTGCCATCTGCCAGAACTTCATTGCCACCAGAGCTTTCAGTTGCCTCGTTTTTTCTCGCTTGGTGTCGGGTGATCTGATTTTGGTACTCAATTTTTCTCCAGTTGACGTCGGGTGCAGTTCGGTGCATAAGTTCGAACCAAGCTTCTCGCTTGCTCTGGTTGTCCCCTTCCTCTTCATTTACCACGACAATGGTTCCATCTGTTGGCATGGGTTGATTGGGTTGGGATGGCGCTTTCTCAAAATAGAAGTAAGCCAAAGAGAAAAATAGACCAAGGGAGAGGAGACCAAATATTCTTGCTTTCATCGTCAATAAAGTTAAAAAAAGTTGATGTTAATTGAAGTACCTGATTTACAGTTGATTTTAATCAATGACCTAAAGGAAAATTACGTAGAATGCTCATAGTGATCATCCCAGTTTTTAACCTTAGGCGTTCCCAATTTACCAACACTTTTTCCAACAAGCATAGAAACAGTTGCATCACCTGTGACATTGACAACTGTGCGACACATGTCCAAGGGACGATCGACAGCAAAGATCAAAGCCAAGCCAAACTCGGGTACTCCAATTGCGCCCAATACAATGACCAGCATCACCATTCCCGCTCCTGGGACCGCTGCTGAGCCAATTGATGCTAAAGTGGCTGTGAGTACGATGGTCAATTGATCATTGATAGAGAGATCAATGCCAAAGGCTTGCGCAATAAAAACCGCCGCAACAGCTTGATACAAACTGGTACCATCCATGTTGACTGTTGCTCCAATTGGGAGTACAAAACTGGTCACTTCCTTGTGTACGCCAAGATGCTCTTCTACTCGTTCCATGGTAACGGGCAGGGTAGCAGCGCTGGAGGAAGTGGAAAAGGCCAGCAATTGGGCAGGAGAAATGCCCTTGAAAAAATCGCTGTATCCTAGCTTGGTATAAATTCGAACGAGGGTAGGATAGAAGCCAAAAATCATGATGCCCAAACCCAATAAAACGCAAAGTGAATATTTGATGAGTGCCGCAAAAATATCCCAACTGGGTGCTTCTACTACCAGTGCTGCCAGTAGGGCAAATACGCCGTAGGGAGCAGCAAGCATGATGAGATCGATGAGCTTGAGAATGACTTCATTTAAGCTGTCAAAAAATTCTTTGACGGGCCTGGCTTTTTCTCGGGGAACCAAAATAAGACCGACTGCGAAGAAGACCACAAAGAAAATGACTTGTAGCATATTTCGGTTGGAAGAAGCTGCTTCAAATATATTGCTGGGAACCAAGTCAACCAGTGCTTGTAATGGGCCACTGTCTTTTTGTTTTTGGGCCGCTGAGATCTTGGATTCCGCCTGTGGAGTAAAACTGTCAACGAGTTCTTTCCTCGTTTCCTCGGGAATGGAGGAACCAGGGGAAAATACATTGACAATCAGTAAGCCCAAACTCACTGCAACTACAGTGGTGAATAGATACAAACCAATGGTTCTCCCTCCCATCGTCGATAGCTTTGAGATGTCCTGCAAGTCAGAAACTCCTTTGACCAAAGAGGCAATGATCAATGGGATTGCGATCAACTTGAGCAAGTTGATGAAAATTGTCCCAAATGGTTTGATCCAGTCAATGGTAAATTTTTCTAATCCCGCATTGATGGCAATGACACCGAAGAGAACTCCAGCAACCATTCCAAGTAATATTTGCCAGTGAAGCGCTAGTTTTTTCATATCCCAGGTTTTGTTTAGGGTTAAAGTAAAACTTTAAGCAAATGAAATGGTAAGAATTGACTTGTAAAAGGTCAATTTCAGCTTGGTCGTTATGGTAGTTTGCCAACAATTGCTCACCATTCAGGTTGATTGTTTCTTTTGGCCAAAATAGGAAATAATCGCTAGAATCTGGTAAATCTCTCTCAAATTGATCTTTGAACCACAATTCACCAGTTCCCTTATGAATCCATCCTAAGATTTTTTTTGCAATGGAATACTTGTATGTTGGTTTGCATGAGGTCCTAATCTTTGCCTTACTTTTTTGACGGCAGAAGCCCAGGTTTGGCTAAAATGAACGCTTTTTATTCGATCCGGGAAGAGGGCTTGTTAGGCTTTTACATATGGTAAAAAATTTTAATTTGGAACAGGTTTTGCTATTGGGAAAGAGGGAAGAGCTTGTTACATTTTGACCTGTTCACACGTGGTGGATGCTGTGGGCGGAGAAGATAACGTAAAAGTCAATGGTCGTAATGCAGTATTGGTTGTTTCCGGCGAGAATCGTGGTATAGATTTAGCCGTTTTACGTTTTACAGATCCAAATGATAAATTAATGCCACTTTCATTAACAGGTGTTGGGAAAGAAGGTCAGCAAGTCAGGATTGAAGGAGTTCAGCCTTTTAATGAGAAATATAAACGTGTAACTTATTTTGAAGGTAAGCTTAGAAAGTCACTCAGCCTATTTCATGGAGAATCGTCAAGAGTAATCCCCAGTTGGGAATTTGAGGGCAGTCAAGAGTCTGGAACAGAAGTTATAAAGCCAGGCTGTAGTGGCTCACCTGTTATCGATGCTAAAACTGG
>JBCCSR010000252.1:0-6979 GCA_039199865.1 Bacteroidota bacterium | reverse complement strand
TTCAATAATGTCACCTTTTTCGGAAAATTTTTTTGGAAAAATTTGATATATCTGTATATTTGTGTGGCAATATTAAGTGACAACTTTAACTTTTTGAATTTTAAGAAGCGATTAATACTAGATTTTTAACTTAAAACTAATAAGTAGTTATGGAAAGAACAATTGGATCTCGAATCATTCTGGTGTTGGCAGGAGCACTGCTTATTTTTAATACAACTGCTTGTTGGTTGGACGATGAGTCAGAGGATTGCATCGTACCGAGCATCGAATGGTTGGCCATTGATGATTCCATTCATCAAAGTACTGGTTACAGTTTTAGCAACGAGCTGTGGTTGGCAACACGTCAGGATGCAGAACACAACGCCTCCTTTCCCTTGGATGGTGAAGTAGAAGTGATTCCTCATGTCAAACGTTTATTCGAACGGGTCACCAACAAACGAGTGGCGGTGTCCTCCGCCTTTTTTGAACAGTACCATGGCAAACGTGGCGCAATTTGTACCATGTTGTATCAGTTGGAGTATCACGACTTTCCGGATGTGGAGACGAAGTTGGCCATGGAACGTCAGTTGTTGGCCCTGTTGATGGAACTGGGGTCAATCAGCCAGCAGAGCGGGTATTTATCAGAAAACTTAGCGGCAAAAGCCCGTCAATTACTCGATCGTGCTGCGCAGCAAGAATTGGTCATGGAACAAAAAATTGGACAGACCAAAGGGGAAGAATGGGCCACTTATCAAGGAGAATACCTCAAATTCAACGATGTCGTCGAGTTTATTAAAATAGAATTGGATATGTTGGAAGATGGTCGGTCTGACGAGGAGGCTTTCGCCAAAAGCCTGGAAAAGAAGGAAGCGCAGTTAGAAATCTATTTCCGAAACGTAGTTGGCGGTTCTTAACTCTTCTTTTTTATGTAACATAGTTGGTGCGAGGGGACGGTCCAAAAAGCCTAACCTCGCAACTTTTTTCTCTCAACAAATCATACCTAGTATTTGCTGAGAAAATGATGACCAGACCTTGGATCATCGGCGCTCACTTACGGATTGCCGAGCGATTGAATGAGGAAGCGGTTAAAGTGAGGGGCTTGGTGAATTGATTCAAAACCCAATGTCTGAGATTTAAAATTATCATGATCATGAAATGCATTAAAATTTATATCAGTCTGCTGTTGATTGCTTTTGGTCTTCACCTCAGCGCACAGCATGCCAGTGAGATAGAGCACTTGGAAAACAAAATCATCGAGCTCCGCGATAAGGAAACGGAGACGAGAATCAAGATCATTCGTACCCAAGGCTTAGCGGCTTCTCGCTTAAAGGCCATCAATCAACTCAAGCAAATCATTGTGGCCAAAGATCTTTACATCGAGACCTTGCAACGCACACTTGCCGCAACGGAAGATTTACTGGAGCAAGAGGAGCTTTGGAATGAGGAGCTACAAGAATTGCGTACCCGCGATTCCATTCGCCACGAGTTGATCGTTGCCGAAAAGGAAAAAGACATTCAGCGTTTACACGAATTATTTGAAACGGCTCAAAAGGCTTATCAAAAGGAAATGCAACGTTTGTATGCAGCCTATTTTGACATCAGTTTCAAGGTTACGGCTATTCAAAAAGATAATCTTTTCAAGAATCGGATCAACAAAAAAATGCCGCTTAATGAAAGCAATAGCATGGAGGTGAAGGCCAAAGCCGTTGAACAAATGTTCATCGAATTCAAAACGGCACGAAAGGATTCAGAGCTTCCCGATTTTACTTTTTCCCTCGACTTCCTGTCCCACAAAGGCAAAAGTGTCGAGTTGTTTAAAGATCATCCTTTGGAAACCAAAAATGGGGAAGTCAATTTTCTCATTGACTGGAAGGAATCACATAACAAAAAATTTAAGCCTCAAAAAGGGAAGTATCTGTTGGTACTCAAATTTGAGGAAAATCAGAAAATGATTACCAAGACCTATGCATTCAAACTTAGCTAAATACAATCTCACCGAGATGAAGTCCATCGCTCGGTCCCTGCTCCTCATCGTGCTTTTACTGTGGGGAGCAGCAAATGCTGTGTTGTTAGGGCAAGGAGTCGAACGCTATGCAGCGTATCCGCAAAATTTGATTATTGAACATCAGTTGACCGCCAAATTGGATGAGCGGACCAATATCAAAGGCATTCGCAACCATCAGGGAATGATGTACATCACGACCAAAGATCGCGGCGTTTTCCGTACCCAATACCATCAGCGTGAGGTCCTCGAGGCCATCAAATACGATATTTTGCGAGACAAAGAAGTATCCCATACTATTGATCTGTGGGGGCAACTTTGGTTGATTGTCGACAATCAATTATTGTATTGTCTTTCCGGGCTAGAACGGAATAAACGCTTCGGTGGCTCCTTTAACCGAGGCTACGTTTTGATGGATGTGGCGGTTCATAAAGATAAATTTGTTCATGCCATGTTGGGAGTCGGATTGAAGTTTCAACCCATTTTGGAGCCCAATCGGATCGCTAGTATCTACCAACCTTTTTTGAAAAATGAGTCCCTGGCATCTGACGATGTTCGTACCCTTTTTGTCGATCAGGATTCGATTTTGTGGATTGGAACAGATAAGGGCTTGTCCTCTTTCGATGGAGATACGATGATCAATCATACGCCAGTGATCAAGCAAAGCCGGGTAAATGGCATTTTACGGAAGATCGGACTTAAAAAAGAATCAACCGATTCACAAAAAATCATTTTTCCCCATGCGGTAACGGCCATTATCGAGTACAACGGCGCCTTGATTGTTGGTGGTCCCGATGGGATATGGCGCATTCAAAAAGACGGAGATCAACTACTCGAATTTGAGGCCCTATCGCTTCCCTATCGCTTGAATTTGGTCAACGATTTATTGGTTGATCACAATCGAATGCTCTGGATTGCGGGCGATCAATTGTTGAAATACGATTTTCTGACCAATCGCTGTGTTAATTTTAATGAGCTACCCGACGGGAATTACCGAAGTAAAAGAGCTTTCTGTTTGGAAGAAGATCAAGCCAATCAAAAAGTATGGGTGGGGACTTCTGGTTCGGGGGTTTACATCATCGACAATCAAAAAGGCCCCAATGAAAAGTTTCGAGAAGTCGTTTCCAATAATCTGCGCTCTGTCCAGAATCAAGTCAATATTGAGACTACCAAAATGACCAGATCCTCTGAGGCGATGGAATCGTCCACTGAGACATTCAGGGCAACCTCTATTGATGTTTATGGACAATATGGAGAGGTCCGGACTTACCATAAAGATAGCTTGATGCAGATGGAAGGCGTTCGCTTTGCGGTCAATAGTGATCAATTGACTCCTGGCGCCCGCAATTATTTGAAAGCGCTCAGTCAGGATTTGCAACAAATCGTAGCTGCTTATCAAGATGTGTGCATCAGCATCCATGGACATACTTCGCAAGATCAGCAAGGAAGACGTGAACGAAATCAATTGCTTTCTGAGCTTCGTGCCGAGCAGGTAAGAGACTTTTTGCTCCACCAAGGGGTACAGCCCCAACGTTTTCGCGTCCAAGGGTTTGGCGATCAACAACCTTTACGAAGCCACATCGATGACCTCAAAAATCGAGTACATCGAAGAGTAGAAATAGAAATTTCATTTTCCAAACCGATTCGGCATTTTTCGGAAAGTCGCTGAATCGAACTGAAGACATGAAGTAAGACAATCGCTTTGACCAAAGCGCAAAGAGGTTTCTTTAAGTGTAGTGAAGGTATCTAATCTGGTATAAACCATCCAAAGGGTAGGGGAAAGCTAGTTTGGATGCCTTTCATTTTTTGATCTTTTAGGAGAGCGCAGCATGTTTTTTTGCTCTTGGCGAAAAATGGATTGACACTGGGGGGAGGAGAAATTGGAGGGATAACAAAGAGGCAAACGGAGCAAGCAGAAAAAGAAAACGGTTGAACAATCATTGACTGTTCAACCGTTTTTGGGTTGGTCTTTTTACAAATTTTTGATTTAACTTTTTACAAAAGACCGGATACTGTCGTCACTGAGGTTTCTTTTCAATTCTTTGGCCTGTTGCATGTTTTCACAACGCTGGACGACCACTGAGTAGCGATCTCCTTCGGAGATGATCTGAGTTTGGTCATAGCCCAGGTTGAGCAATTTATTGACCCGTTTTTGCGCATTTTGATAATCACCAAAAACACCCGCAACCACGGAAAAGCGGCTGGAACCAGAATCGTTGTTGACCGTCGCTCCAGTATCGGTAGAGGTGCTTGGTTCATCATTTGAACTACCTCTAGTATAACTGTCGTCCGTGTAAGTTGGACTGTTGTTGCGGTTCACAAATTGAATGTTGATCTCCTGCGACATTTTTGTAATCTTGACCTCCGTTCTACGGTTGTATTGATGCTCCTCTTCGCTACAATCTTTTCCGTCCGTACAATGGTTCCGAACTTGTCCTTCTCCGTAACCAACAGCGGTAAGTCGGTTGGGAGCTAGTCCACGTCCGATCAGGTAGCGAACTGCGTTTTCTGCTCTTTTTTGCGACAGTTTTCGGTTGTAGCGGGTTCCTCCTCTTGAATCCGTATGAGAAGACAACTCAATTTCGATATCGGGGTAATTGATCAGAAAATCGGCCAAGGCATCGAGGTCGATACGTGCATCTGGGCGAATGGTCGCATCATTGAAGTTGTAGTAGATGTTGGGAAGTTGGAAAACGGTCCCTTCTTTAATGGTAGAGGGAAAGGTCGTTCCATCATTGTTGTCGTCACCGGTATTAAAGGTTGGGGCAGGCATTCCCGTATCTGTCGAACCATTGGGGTTGGCATTGGGATCGTTGGGATTGGCTCCATCAGGGTCGCCACCATTGCCACTATTTCCATTATTGTTTCCGGCAAGGTCTTCGTCACTCTGATCATTGAGGCT
The DNA here is from genome assembly GCA_039199865.1 of Bacteroidota bacterium. Taxonomy (GTDB): domain Bacteria; phylum Bacteroidota; class Bacteroidia; order Chitinophagales; family Saprospiraceae; genus JALZUU01. The sequence continues at coordinate 2,096 of JBCCSR010000252.1, read as the reverse complement.
GATAAAAATCTCTGTATCGTCTCTTTTGGTATCGAGTACCATTTGATGAGACTGGAATCCTTCTTTTTCGACAATAAAGACATAGTTGCCACTACTTAGGGTGACGGGTAATTTTCCCCAGTTGTCGGTAGAACCATTTTGGGCATTGGCATCAAGTGGAATGCGAAGAAGTAGTTCGCGATTTTCCTCGGAGAGCAATTGCAATACACTACTGACTTGTCCTTGATCTGAAATGGCATTGCTCAAGTTGAGATTATCGAGATTGGTATAGGTGATGTTGGCTCCTTCAATAATGTCGCCAGTCATGACACTGGTGATGATCATATCGAAGTTTTTGAGCTCTTTGGGTTGTTCGTCTTCGAAGAGCTCGTCCAAACCATTTCCACTGATGTAGAAACTGTAGATGTCATCTTCTCCAAATCCACCGGGTCGGTTGGAGGAGAAATAACCGTTCTTTTTGTCTCGGTCGATGATGCAACCAAAGTCATCATTCTCAGAGTTGAAGGGGGCTTTGACATTGGTTGGCTTGGCCCAATTGTCTCCCGTTTTGGTACTAAAGAAAATATCGAGGCCACCAAAACCAGCGTGTCCGTTGGAAGCAAAAATTAAGGATCCGTCTGCATGAACAAAGGGGAAGACTTCGTCTGCTTCGGTATTGATCTCTGGTCCTAGATTCATGGGTTCTCCCCACTCGTCTCCCGTTTTTTTGGACATCCAAATATCCATTCCCCCTAAACTGCCCGGACGATCTGAAGCAAAATAAAGCATATCGCCATTGACAGAAATGGCGGGATGACAGGTATTGCTTTCATCATCATTGAAGGGAAGTTCCTCTACGTTGATCCAACGATCTCCGACCTTTTCGGCAGCGTAAATTTTTAGTTTGACGATTCCGTCCTTCGCTTTTTTGCGCTTGCCATTTTTCAAATTGTTGCGGGTAAAGAAAACCCGTTCTGCCGTTCGGTCGAACGTCAGTGGCCCCTCGTGTACTGTTGTCATCAGCTCATTGGCAAAATGAATGGGTACTTGGAGTAAACCACTCTCTTCCCGTCGGGCTTGGAAAATGGACATGATGTTCTTATCGATTCGCTTATCTTTTACCTTGAACTTCTTACTAAGGTATTTGGACGAAATAAATACGATACCATCTTCGAAAAATGCCGGACTGTATTCTAGGTTATCCGTGTTGATGGTTGCTTCATTATTGATGAAGACCTTTTTTTCTTCGGCAGCATCTTGGCCGTGTAGCAGATTTGCTAGCAAAGTTAAGATCACCAAAAATGTAAATTGTTTAGTATGATTCATACCTATGGTCGTTTTTTAATCGGTCTTTAGAATGGAGTTAAAAGAAGAATCTTGGATTGGCGATATCTTCTCTTTCCTTAAGCAAATCATAACGCAACAGTGCTTCTATGCTACCGCTATTTTGATCGGTCAACTCGGTAATTCCTAAGTCATAAGCAATTCCAATTCCAATGTTTTTGTATTGATACATGGCCAACAAATCGATTGATTCTCCCGAGCCATCTCCACCAAGCCGATAGGAGACTCCCGCAGTGACTTGTTTATTGTAAACGAAACTGAGGTTAAAATCAAGATCGAAAGGTGCATTATTAACGTATTTAAACAAAAATGCAGGTTTGATATGTACCTTTTTGGAAATAGGAACCATGGTTCCAGCCATTAAATAGTAGTGGGGGACTTCTTTGGCCGTTTCCAAAATATTCTGATTAAAATTGATGCCGACTTCTGCAGGATAGATATTGGGAACGGAAGCACCAAAGTACAGGTTCTGATAAGTAAAATAAATACCGACCCCAAAATTACCCAGATATTGATTTCTGGACTCGTTTTCCAAGATGGAATTGTCGCCTGCTTCTCTGATGATCACCGACGGATCGCTAAAGTCGAGTCCCAAAAACTGTAAAGAGCCTTGCAAGCCAAAGCGGAAAGACGCTTCTTTCGAGATTTTGATGTGATAAGAATAAGCCATCGAGGCGTTCCACCTGTTTTCAATGCCAATGGTATTGTTGGCAACGGTTAACCCAAAACCGACCCGATCTCCGAAAAGGGGCGAATCAAAACTGATGAGTTTT
>JBCCSR010000251.1:0-6990 GCA_039199865.1 Bacteroidota bacterium | reverse complement strand
GCACCTTTTTAGAGAATTGGCACTGCCTTGATTATCAATAAATTAGTGATTCATCAATCGGTTCCCCTAGTTTTTCGTTCATACTCTTGCAAAAATTTACGGGGCGTACTGTTGGTGAGTTTTTTAAAGGATCGATTGAACGCCGTCTTGGAGTTGAAGCCCACGTCAAAAGCCAGCGCTAGGAAGGTTTGATTTTTATATTCTGGTAAAACAATGCGTTTTTTGAATTCCTCCACCCGATAGCCATTGACAAAATCATAGAAATTTTTGTCAAACCCTTCATTGATCAGTCGCGATAAAGTATGGCTATTGGTGCCCAACAACTCTGCTAAATCACTCAAGGCCAAACGAGAATTGAGATATGGCTTTTCGGCCTCCATCAATTGCTCCAGCTTTGTTTTGAGTTGAAGTAGCTCCTCCCTATTGTTTTGTCCGGAAGGACTGGAGGAAATCGGTTCTGCCTCGTCTAGTACCTCTTGCTCTGCCACCTTAAATATTTCTGGTTGCTTCATCGCAAAATAACCCAAAAAGAAGACCGTAAAGGCAAACAATCCCCAAACGGTATCAGTCAAGCGATCGGTTAGCCAGACCCAATCTTCCCCTAAAGACCAGCCCATCAGCCCAATCAAATAGGTGAGCGCCCAAACCAAAAGACAAAAGAGCTTGAGCTTAATTACCGTAGTCAAATACTGGACATTTTGTGCAAAAGAATAGTTGTTATTGGTGTTGAGTTCATAATTGACGATCAAGCGATAACACTTCCACCAATAAAATGCATTAAAGATCAAGGCGAGAACAGCAGCCCCGATGAAATATCTTTTTAGACTTAAATCGACTACCCTACTGGTAAAAGTCTCCGTGTCCATCCAAAGGAAGGGCAGATAAGCTAAGAAATGAAGGCAGGCAGGAATAAAATGTATCCAACGACGCAAACGGCTCTTGGTTGGCATCGTCAATAATCCTTGGATGTACCACAAAAAGACCGGGCCATAAAGGAAATAGATCATATCGGGCAACAGCAAAAGTCGAGGTTGCCACTGAAAAATCTCTCTACCATAAGTAGATACTCGACCAATGAGGGCCACCGAAATCAACAAAATCAGAAGGGAAAGTAAACGATTGGCCGACTCATTATTGTCTTGAATGGTGTTGATCGCAATGATAAGCAAGAGCCCTTGAAATGCTGCCAAGAGCAATAAAAAGGTATACGTATTGATGGGATTACCCGATAAATCTTCCCAGGTTTGAATTTTTGCCAAGACCAGGTCGCTACTTTGATCGGCATGATAATAATAGCGATTCAATCGCGCACGCCCATTGTTAGCTCCTTCAACGGAAGACCAGTTGCCTCGATTGAATTTGTATTGAATCGTATCCCTACGAATGGGAATCCAGGTGGTGTAACTGCCATCTGGCTGTTGGGTCAATTGATAATCTCTATCCCCCGGATGCCAATCATTAAAATCTCCAGCAATATAAATGGAAGCATCCGTGGGGGTAGATTTAGGCAAGTCGGTCACTTTGATCTTGACTCGCTTGTACACGGGAATAAAGGACCCCATATCCTCCCAACTTTCTATTCTCAACAAAATGGTGTCTTTTCCCACTGGTGGGTTGTAGAGCCGATTGTCAATGGTTTGTGCAAAACGACTGCCTTCAACTGTCGACCAGGTCCCCCGAGTAAATTTGTACTCCATGGGTCTTGGCAAATTGCTGATGGTAATCCAGAATTGTCCAAATTCGTTTCTTTGCAGGTAATAGGCTTCGTCTCCGGGCCGCCAGTTATTGAAATTTCCTACAATGAACACACTGTCTTCAGAAGGGGTATAATCGGGAAGGGCCTCTAAAATGAAAGTCGTCTGCGACCACAAAGTGGGGCTCCATAGGAAACAGAGCAGCCAGATGACCAGTGTCCAACGATTCCAGTCATTATGGCTTGTTTTCTCAGTAGTATTATTTGATGATCGGCTCAGAGAAATCACATTACTTGATGTTCTTCACGAGGCTAATTTACACATTTTTGGGAGCCTTACCAGCAATAATGTCCGCAAAATAATTGAGATGCTCATTTTAATTGCGAGTCAAAAAACGCTCGCATTTGAATCGATAGTGGCTTTACTTTCTTTCCTTATTAATGGTCAAATCAAAAACATCTCTTCGATTGTAGTGCCCCGTAGTGTCCAAAGTCATCCGTTCTCCAATCAAACGATCCAATTGATCAATCTCGACCATGATGATGCCTATTTGGTCAAATTGAGGGGGCAATAAATAATGTCCGTCAGGACCAATGACGCAACTTCCACCGTTGAGCAGGAGTCGGTCCGGTTGGTCTTTTAACTCCGCTGACACCGTCAAGGCTTCCGGTAAATCTTTGACCCGAATGATCTGTCCGACTGCAATAACAAAACATCGGCCTTCAAATGCATAATGGCGACTGGCCACCTGATGCAATTCATGGACCTTGGGCCACAATGCGATGTGAATGTGTTCTCCACTTTCGTGTAAAGCCTGCCGCGTCAAGGGCATCCAATGCTCCCAACAGATCAAAGCTCCCAACTTGCCAAAAGTAGTATCTACTGTCTTCAAGCCATGACCATCTCCCATACCATGGAGTAGTTTTTCGGTGTAAGTGGGCATCAATTTTCGGTGATGATTGGCCAGTTCTCCTTTTTCGTTAAAAATGAGCAAGCTATTGTACATCGTTCCCTGTCCGGGGCCAGAACGGATCACCTCATTGACCCCAATCACTAAAGTAAGCTGATGCTTTCGAGCCAAAGCCCCCAAAGTATCCGTTACGGGCCCGGGCACCTCTACCCCATTTTGATGCATCCAAGTGAAGACCTCTTTGGTCGGTTCATGGTCCCAAACAGCCATTCCTGGACAATAGTCCAACCAAACGGGATAGCCCGTCAACCAAGTTTCTCCAAACACAACCAGATCAGCCCCTTTTCCTGCGGCGGCTTCAATCCACTCAAGGGTTTGTTGTAAGGCTGCCTGCAAATCTACCTGCACGGGATTTCCCTGAACGATGGCTACTTTTACTTTATTTTTCATCATTTGCTTTTAGTATCAGAGCGTTTCAAAAAATCGAACACTTTCTTCCATACTTTTGACTGGATCATCCGACCAATCTTGTTCTACGTAACAATAATCAATACCCTCTCTAGCAGCGATCTCAACGATCTTAGCGATGTCTACCACCCCATTGCCTAATTCCTTAAAAGCAGTATGCGGTACTTTACCTTCGTCGTAAATGACAGGAGTTCCCTTTTGTAAGTCTTTTAAGTGCAGTAAACGGATTCGCGAGGCTAGGCTTTGAGTAAGTGCAAGGGGATCGCGGCCTCCGACTTGCGCCCAAAAAACATCCAACTCAAATTGTACTCCTTGGGGGTCTAGTCTTTCCACCATCAGATCGAAAGGAATTTGCCCCTCCGTCGGATTGAATTCAAAAGAATGATTGTGGTAACACAACTGAATATTCGCAGATCGACAAATCTCCGCGGCCTGATTCAATTCCTCAATTCGGGCTTTGTAATCATCTAAAGTGCTGCGTTCTCCTGCCGTTAAGTAAGCCAAGACCAAATGCGTCAAGCCATTTTTATGTGCTGTTTCAACCACTTGTTCAAAGCTGTACTTTGAATCTTTTTCGTGAGGCACCAAATCCCAGCGTTGGGTCAATGTTGTCCACAAAAAGTGACTGCTCTTCATGTCCAGTCCCAGATCCTTAGCCATTGGAGCGAGTTCTTGCAGATGTCGAACATCCATCAATTCAATTTGTCGATAGCCCATTTTACTCAATGCCGTCAAGGTAGCTTGGGGATCAGCCTTCATCTGGTCTCTTACCGACCACAATTGTAAGCCTATTGTTGAAAGGTAGGGATTGGTCGGTGTCGTCATACCGGCTAGGTTTTGAAAATGGAGCAATGCGAGTCCAGCTCCAGCTAGAGCGGTATGCTTAATAAACTGTCGCCGAACCGTTTTGGAAGTAGACATAGGTTATTGAATTTAGTGATCAAAGCTAAGGTAGTAAAAAATTGGGAAGCGACTCGAATACGTCAGCTATCCGTCAATCCTGAATTTTCTGTGATAAATCACTAACTTAGTATGAGGGGAACGCTCCTATTTTTTGTCTATGAATGGTGTAACAAATCGTAATCAGATACCCCTTATCAATGAAAAAAGGTCGTCTATCTCCTCTTTATTTGAAATTCGTCAAATGTTCACTTTGCCTCTTGCTGAGTTTTTCGCTCCAAGGACAAATCTGTAATTTCCCCTTCTCCCCCTCTGACATTTGTGCCAATGCACCGCTGATCTGCAATCTGGATGGATTTTGCTCTAGAAATGATGCAGCAACCAATTCGGGAACGCCCAATGCCTTTTGTGGTCAGGTAGAAAACAACAATTGGGTTGCCTTTATCGCAGGAAGTACTGCTTTTGAAATTCAAATAGAAGTGTCCAATTGCAATCAAGGCTCGGGCTTGCAAGCCCAGTTTTTTTCCACCAATAACTGCAATAACTTCGTTGCTGTTTCCAATTGTTTAGACCCCGTCAACAGTTCGGGTACATTAACTTGCAACAACCTGAACATTGGGGAAAGGTACTATCTGATGATGGATGGGAAAGGAGGAGATGTTTGTGATTACGCTTATACTTTGATCAGTGGAGAAATCCTCTCCCCTGCCTCCGTAAGTATCGAACAGTCCAATCCACTCTGCGCGGGAAGTACGACCAATATCAATGCCATTGGTCTATCTAGCAATGCAAATTTGAGCTACAATTGGTCCAGTGTCGATGGCAACATCTTATCCAATCCGACCAATCAAAATATCGAGGTGAATACGGCAGGGACTTATCAGGTAGAAGTTGCTGATGGCAATGGTTGTACCTCCTCCTCCTTTATTGTGGTAGAAGAAAACAGCTTGCCCCTGATTACGACTCAGACTCCCGATATCTTGAACTGTGAATCCAATACCACAGAAACGCTCGTGATTCAAGTCAATCCTCCCAACGGGGTTTCCTACCAGTTTATCTGGACCACTGCCAATGGCAACATTCTCGATGGTTTCGATACGGCTAATCCGACGGTAGATGCGCCTGGTCTTTACGAAGTAACGGTGAACAACGATTTGGGCTGCTCACAAAATGCCTCGATTGAAGTCTTTGCCGATGTCAATACCCCAGTTGCCAATGCAGGAGATGGGGGGGAGCTCAACTGTGTGCAAAGTAACATTGAGTTGATCAGTATCCTATCTTCTCTTGGACAAGATTTCACTTACCAATGGAATACCACAAATGGCAACATAGTCGAGGGAGAAAATAGCCTCAATGCAGTAGTTGATGCGCCCGGTGTTTATACTTTAATCGTCACCAACACCGAAAATGGATGTACCGCTACGGATGAAGCCATTGTCACGCTCAACGATGCTCAGCCCAATGGGGCGGCCATCCGTGCCATTCAACCCTGTTTTGGAGAAAACAATGGCAGCATCTTCATCGATTCGGTATTTGGGGGAACATCTCCTTTTGTTTACTCTTTTGATAGTTTGCCTTATTCCTTTATCAATCGACTTCACCCCGCAACCATCGCCTCCCACCAGTTGGTCATCCAAGATGCCATTGGATGCGAATGGTCCACCCAAATCGATATTGTACCGCAAGCAGAATTAATTGTTGATTTGGGACCTGATCAAACCGTGCCTTTAGGTTGTGCAGTCGAATTGTTGGCACAAGTCAATTACCCTCCCGCTTCGATTGACACCTTGATTTGGAACTCAGCTTTCATCTGCTCCCCTCAGTGCGATACCAGCTTGATTCTACTCAATGAACGGACCTTCCGCGTTGAAGTAAAAGATAACAATGGATGTACTGCTCGCGATGAGGTGACTTATTTTGTGCAAAAAGACCGCAATGTCTACATCCCCAACGCTTTTAGTCCCAATGCCGATGGAGTAAATGATCAATTCATGATCTTTGGTGGAAAAGACGTCCGAGTGATTCAATCCTTTGCCGTATTCAATCGCTGGGGAGCTCAGGTTTACGAGAGGCGCAACTTCCAACCCAATGATCCAGCCTTTGCCTGGGATGGTCAGTTAAATAACCAACAGCTGAACAGTCAAGTACTCCTTTATCTAGCCACCGTAGAGTTTATTGATGGTAGAATAGAAACATATCAAGGAGATCTTACCCTGTTGCGATAGATCAATCAGCCAAGTCAAATTCTCAGTGCTTCTAGGATCGCTGAAGGGTCAAATGCTTGCGCTCCATCCACTCTGTGGGGTGCATGGGAGAAATGATGGACTTTTCCGTATTTCAAATAACTGTCCCAGATGTGTTGTTTAAACCAATCGGGCTGGACTCCCCAACGGAAGTCTTGTGCTTTTCTTTGGAAAAAAGTAGCAGAAGAAATCTCAACAAAAAGGGCTTTGTCAAAACATTGACAACAGGCAGGAAAATAAAAATTGAGTAAGCCTTCAGCAATGAGAAAATCGGTCGAATCATCAAGCTGTTGCAACTCACGGAGATAAGCGGGTAGGTCAATTGAATCGGGATGCTCCCAATCTACTTGATCCAATATCTTTGGAATTTGCGCTGGAGCTTTGACATAATTATCCTGATGAATCAATCGAACCGAAGCTCCCCTTTGCTCCAGGGTTGCTTTTAAACGGCGGGCCAAGTGACTTTTTCCCGCACGGCTGACCCCAGCAATTCCAATTCGAATGGGCAATATTTGTTGTTTCAACATAGGAATAGACGATAGGCTTTTGCCTAACAAAAGGAAAAACGAGAAAAGAAAGGTTTGTTTTGTTGGCTATGCTGTTGAGGAAGGTACTAAATGAAAGGCATAAAGTGAAACAATTAGAGCAATAAATGGGCAGACGAAAAACTTGTAAATCGACTGCTCAAAACCTTATTTGTCTTGCTCCTCGGTATCTATTTTATCCTCCAATTGTTCCTGCGGCAGGTGATCGGCATGGTGCAGCAGGACAGCTC
>JBCCSR010000250.1:0-7008 GCA_039199865.1 Bacteroidota bacterium | reverse complement strand
TTAAAGCCAGAAGAAATGATGGCTTATGGAATCAATAATCCCAGTACACTTGGCAGGATGACCCCAGATCATACCCTTATAGATCAATCTACCTTTGCGGATGCTACCGGCAGAATCGTTCCAGAAAATGAAGCGACGGATGAGGATGTAATGAATGAGGCGACCGTTTTTCCACAAACCAATCCCGTTTATGTTGCGGAAAACAAATCTGAGAATCCAGCCAAGACCCTTGAAGAAAATATCGACGAATCTGAGGTGCGAGGAAGAATTCATAGTGGCCGTGGTGATGGACCTGCCATTCTAAAAGATAGCCCGGGTCGCGTCTTATTGGAGAATGAGCAGATTACACAAGAATTTGAGACGACTGCTTTAGATTTGGTCAATAAAAAATACTTGGGCTCTGTCCATTGGGGATATGAAGCCCAAGTTGACGAAGAAAACAATATCAAAGGCCGACTAGTACCACCCAAAATTGCAAAGGGGAAGGATGGTGATCCATCTGCCTCCTTTATAGCAGCCGCAGAATTGTGGAACAATCAGAAAGTCCCCGCTTCCCGGGATAGTGAGGAAGTCGAGCGAGTTCAACTCCCCATCCCTTCGGATACGGAGCGTCCTGCAAATAACGAGAAAGAAATTAAAGTTAACAACGCACCAACAAAGCCCAAGAAAACCCAAAGGAGCAATTTACTGGGAGGATACGATTTAAAGGATAACAACGTCTAAATAAATACCAATCGAAACCAACCGCAAATCGCCTCCCTTAAGCGTCTACTAAAAAAAGAATACTACCAAAATAAGGGTTATATTTTATCATTGGGATAATGGTTCCTTGTGCTAAGTGTAAACCTGAAAATCGAAATATTCGAATAGAATATAACCCATGCGTTTGCTCTTCCCAAGGGCCTACTGCTTTCCTGCTTTTTCTCTTCACAACAAGTACGGCCCACTTCTTCCACACTTGAATGCAAAGGCGATTCTAGTTGATCACCAATCCTTTGTAATGTTCAAAGCTCCTGTATACCTGAAGCTTACCTGGAACAAGTTTGGGGTCAGTGTCATCATACAACTTGACAAAGCAATGGAACTTTGTAACGATACATGCATGTACTCCTATCCCAAAATTTAAGGTGAGCTGAATAACCGTCCATTAATGGACCGTGGTCTACCTTTTTGCCAAAACGGAATCATTGGACCGCTAAGGTCGACCACAATTGTTTTGATCAATATTTTTTAACAAAAAAAAGAATGCCATGAAAACTCATGCTTTACGAAAGCAATTAACACTGATTACACTACTGCTATCTCAAGTCTTTTACTTATCCGCTCAATGCGATGGAGACTATTACTACAACGAATTAAACATTACGAACAATTGGACAAGTTGCCGTCAGAATTTTTTAACGAAAACCATCACCATCAATTTTCCATCCACCCACGCCACCGACCCCGAAACGGGAGTTCCCTATGGCGTTGAAGTAGACTTTTGGAATGGCTACCAATATGTTCCCCCTAGTCTCACCACTACAATTACTTATCCGGTAGCGGGCGAGTGGTCTGTTTCCGTCCGGGCTTGTAATGTTGATGGACATTGTTTTATCAACCATTCCATTGGTTTTGAAATCAAAGCAACGACTCAAGACTATTATTCGCCAGATTTGGTCCTTGACCTCAGTGTCCCCGGAACGGTGACCTGGAGTCCCCCCGCAGGTTGTAATCCATACGCAGACAACTCCGATGGTTATCTCGGAAGTTCTATCGGAAAAGGAAAGGCCTACATCAAATATGCACCGGGACATTCTGCCCTGGTCAAACCCATCATTTTTGTCGATGGACTGGATTTTACCGGAAGCAAAATCGTTAGAGATGCCGGAGTGGGTGGAGATGAAATCATTCGCTACGGTTCGACGGGCTGGGATGTTGTCGCCACTGGCTCTAGTGAGGGTTTTAACTCCCCTCATTCCAACTATCCCAATAGTGAGTTTTATCTGTATCCACAAGCCTTTCAAGAAATGTACGATCTGGGCTACGATATTGTTTACATAGATTTTGAAAGAGGAGCCGACTACATTCAAAAAAATGGCCTTCTACTAATCGAAGCCATCAAAGACCTCAACCAACTCAAACAAACTGATCCCGTGACGGGCGTCACTTACCAGAACGTCATTGCGGGAGCCAGCATGGGAGGACAAATTGCCCGCTGGGCACTTACCACTATGGAAAATGAAGGTACCTGCCATGAGACGGGTACTTATCTTTCTTTTGATTCTCCCCACAAAGGCGCCAACATTCCATTGGCCTTGCAGGCTGCGGCTTGGTATTCCTTTCAAACCGGAGACAATACCTCTCTGTGGAACAAACTCAATCGTCCGGCTACTCGACAACTTTTGGTAGAACATTTCGGAAATGCCCTCCAAGATGGACGACTAAGTGCTGAAGTCTGGACAACAGGAAGTGAGGTTTACAATATTGAAACCAACTTTGATTATGGCTGCCTCAGAACGAGTTATGCCGACGAAATGGAGACGCTTGGCTATCCCAATGCTACGCGAAACATTGCCATTTCGTGTGGGAGCAAAACGGGGATAGATCAAGGATATGCTGCAGGCGACAAATTGTATCACGGCCAGTTTGAAGCAGATGTCATCGAAAATATTGCCGACTTTGGTACCGCTTTTAGAAGTGGCGTCTGGGCATTAAACGGGGGAAGCACCAATGGTTTGTGGGGCGTCAAATTCAAATCGATTGTCCCTGGCTGTCAGCCCGACGATGGCCATTGGTTCCTCATGAACCCAAATGATCTTCTCTTTGTCATGGCCAAGCCCAACGACGATAGTAATCTTTGGTGTGATGAATTGTTTCCGTATGCTTACAACAGTATCGCCGTCAAAAGCCAATACGATTATCCTCACTACGACAATGCACCTGGCTGTTATCGCTACGATTTATTTGATCTAGCAAGTGAAATTAGTGAGGCCCTAAAAGGCGAACCAGGTGATGATATCTCCTATTTGGTTAGTGGAAAGTACCAACAATGTTTTATGCCTACGATGAGTACTTTGGACATTGATTGGACGATGAATACCACAGGCATGTGGCAAGACATTTCAGCTTATGATATCATTGGAACCAATAAAACCCCATTTGAAGCGTATTACGCACCAGATAACAATCTCAAACACGTTGAAATGGATCAAGGAATGATCGACTGGATTGTCGCCCAATTGGATATCGCAGATGAACTGGCCATTGATGATTTGCCTTCGGCGCAAGGAAATACCTACAATGTAGGCATCGAAGGGAGCAATCGCATTCCAGGCATCAACATCAACAACGGGGGTACGCTTCGCGTCAATGATCTCGGTGCTACAAAATACCTCAACGGACCCAATACTACCATGAGCACTTTTACGGCATATCTTTCTGGATGTGCTTCAGTCATCAATATCGAATCCGGTGGACGGTTTATTCTCGGAAACGATGCTGGTCCTAATGGCGATCGAAAAGCAGATGTCTATGTCAAAAAGGGAAGTGTCGTGCATGTTAAAGATGGGGGCATCTTACGCTTAGCTCGAGGCTCAAGATTGATTGTTGAGGAGGGCGCCCAATTAATTATTGACGATGGGGCCCGAATAGATCTTTGGTGGTCCGAGTCAACCATTGTGGTTCGTGGAGAATTGGTGATCAATGGTGACTTCACTTTTGTGGGCAGTGGTTTTTTCCAGTTTGATCCCGACCATATACTCAGTCTTAATGCCAATTTTAATCTGACCGGACAATTTGATCGCTTTATGCGCATCAATGCTGGAGCGACCTTGGATATCGCTGGAATGGGCATCAGTCTAGAACGGGGAACGGTAGAGTTTGCAACTGATGGTCAAATCAAAATTGGGCAAGGAGGTCGACTCCATACGGATCGAGTGGTCTTTAAAAATATTGGTTCCTCCAATTCCGTCGTTTCAACCACTGCTCTGAGTCTAAAAGGTCCACAAGAAGTGGATTTATTTTTCACTAAGTTTGAATATTTGGGAACGGCCATGGAAATCAGTGAATTTGAAAACGCCGAATCTGTCAAACTGGATTTTTGTCGATTCGAAAATAACCGCAATGGAATCTTGGCATTCGATGGCAATCAGATGACGCTCCAAACTTGCACCTTCGATGCCAAAGCAGAGGGAGTCAATGCCATTTACGCGGTCAACATTTCTGACATTGATCTCAACGGATCTTCTCTGAATGATTATAAGGGACAGCTCAGTGCCGTACATTTGTATAATGTCGACGATGCTTATGTCGGGGGGACCAATTTTAGAAACAATAAGTCAGCGGTATCCCTCGAAGATGTCTTCAGCTATCGGATGCACGGTGGTAGAATTGAGCTCACCCAGGAATATGGCAATCCCAACGGGACAATTGGAATCAAAGCTCCCTACAGCCACAACTCCAATGTAACCAATATTTATCTAAGAGAAAATGCCATCATCCAAAATCAAGACATTGGCATTCAAGTAGCCAAAGGAGGAGTCCTACCATTTTTTGGATCCGTCTATGGCAAGGTATTGATGGATTGTGCCAAACTGATCAACAACGATACCGGCATTCAAGGAGAAGATGTAACCCTTGAAATCGACGCATTTGTCCATTGTAATTGTACCAGTCTGGAAGATGCCAAATCCAACTCCTTTATCAAGAGTGCTTGGGCAAGTGCATTGGCCGATCATTTTGACATTTGTTATCGAGATATCAGCATTCCCAATGGCATCATCTCCGCCCAGGGCAATTACTGGTCGGGGGGTTCTGGATCTACCAGTTATGACATTCGACAAGCGGGACAAGAACAGTTTTGCCATCAGGGAACGCCCATTACCGTACTCAACTCCATTCAAGCTACAGAAGAACCCACCAGTTGTACTTCGGATGATGTTGTCGTTGTAAAGAGGTCTTCCGACGACGGTCCAGTCCTTTCAGAATTGTCGGGCAATCTGTTAAAAGTCTATCCCAACCCATTTGATGACCTCATTTACTTGGACATCAATGCGAAAAAAGCGGGACAGCTTTGGGTACAGATCACCGACCTACTTGGTCAACAAATTAAAAATGAGCGTATTCCCTTTGCAGCCGGTGAGCAACAAGTTACCATTCAGATGGAGGCCAATTTACCAAGTGGCATCTATTATCTCCAGGTAAAAAATGAGGACCAAAGGGAACAAAGTTTTAAACTGTTGCACGTTCAAAACAACTGATCCATACCCAACGGACGTGAATGATTGATCCAACAGTAACATTCAAATGAGTGAATCACTCCTAGCTCAATCATTCCTGTTTTAACAAATCCTAGCCTAAACGGTGAACGAAATCAACTTCGTTCACCGTTCCTTTTTTTCGCTAAGCCTTGATCCCTTCCCCTTCCGTCTCGCTACTACTACTGATCCATCTCTCACAGAGTCATTGCTTGTCCAAATTTCAAATGTATTGCGAAAGACATTTGATATATTTTTAAATACATCATAAATAACTGATTACCAATCAAATACTCTAGGCCTGTGATACTATTGTGATACTCTGTGATATTGTTGTGAAGTTTTTAGGATAAATAGTACAAAAATTGGAAGAACACTTTACTAAAATCGATGACACCAATGATGATCACCAATGTACAAATGAAAAACCCAACTTTTGGGCTTCGACCCTTGCACTTCCGAAAGCGAGTTTTATTGGCCTCCTATACGCTAAGCAATCAATCAAAAACAAATCAATAATCATTTACTCAATTACTAAAAACCTTGTATTTATGCATTCTGTTAATTTACGTAAAACCATCAAATACTGGACAATGGTCGCCAGAAAATGGTATAGCCTAAACCATTCTGGTAGCTATCCCACTTACCGACCTGTCTTACTAGTTGCTTGTTGTTTTCTTCTCCTCAATATTGCTACCCTACCTGCCTTCGCTAGTGGGAACTCCGGTGTGATTGGCGGGACCTTAACTGGGGGACCTTTTGCGTTCACTGCGGGGGATGACCTTGCCGATATGATTCCTACTGGGGCAATTACCCTTAACGGAAATACGGGAAGTGGGTCGCAATGGATTATCACTGACGATGAAGGAAATATTTTGGGATTGCCTTCGATGCCCTCTGAGGTAAATTTCGATGGAGCCGGAGCGGGAACTTGCCTCGTCTGGCACCTTAGTTTTGATGGAGAAGTTGAAGGATTAGAAATGGGTGCCAATGCCAATGATATTACGGGTTGTGTAAGTTTGTCTAGTAACTCCATTGAAGTCGTCAGGACCGTAGAGGGAGACTGCCAAGCCAACGGTGGAATGCTTTTCGGTGGACCTTTCGAATTTACCGTAGGCGATGAGATTGACGATATGATTCCTACCGGATCAATTACCGTGGCCAACAGCCAAGGAGAAAACTTCCAATGGATTGTTACCGATGATGAGGGAAATATCTTAGGATTGCCACCAATGCCATCGGCCGTTAACTTTGAAGGTGCCGGACCAGGGACTTGCCTCATTTGGTATCTCCGCTACGATGGTGAAATTACAGGGCTTCAAATGGGCGCTAACGCCAATGATCTGGAAGGATGTTTTAGTTTGTCTAACGAAATCGAAGTCATCAGAACGGCCGAGGGAGACTGCCAAGCCAACGGTGGAATGCTTTTCGGAGGACCTTTCGAATTTACCGTAGGCGATGAGATTGACGATATGATTCCTGCTGGTTCAATTACTGTAGCCAACAGCCAAGGAGAAAACTTCCAATGGATTGTTACCGATGACGAAGGAAATATTTTAGGATTACCTCCAATGCCATCAGCCGTCAACTTTGAAGGCGCCGGACCAGGAACTTGTCTCATTTGGTACCTCCGCTACGATGGTGAAATTACAGGGCTCCAAATGGGCGCTAACGCAAATGATTTGGAAGGATGTTTTAGTTTATCCAACGAAATCGAAGTCATCAGAACGGCCGAGGGAGATTGCCAAGCCAATGGTGGAATGCTTTTCGG
>JBCCSR010000249.1:0-7012 GCA_039199865.1 Bacteroidota bacterium | reverse complement strand
CCAATGCAAGAGATCAGTTTGCTATTATTCCCTACTCAATTGATGTGATCAGATGGATAGACGTAACGCTGCTGTTCTTTTTTTTTCGTTTTTTTGTTGGAGCGAAAAAAATGCTTTTATCTGCGTCAATCGACTAATTCTAGCCTAAGTTTTGACGTTCCTTCCTAGCGGGCTATTGGGTCGCAATGAATAATTGCTTATTTTTGAATTTCCTGAGAAAAAGGACTCAACCTTTTAAAAAATAATTTTCTAAACTTGACACCTCTGAAAAAATCGCGCTTGGCTATTACTTTTTGTGGGATGTCAACATCAATTTAATGAGACCATCATGAGTGAGTGGACGGACGAATCATTGATCAAATCGCTTCGGTCTAATAATGACTTGGAGGTCAATGCCGCGTTCAAATTTCTTTTTCGTGAATACTTTCCAAGTATCAAAAATTATATTTTGAGTCATCGTGGTACGGTGAAGGATGCTGAAGATATTTTTCAGGATGGTCTAATCGTTTTGTACAAAAAAGTAAGGAACGAGGATTTTGAATTGACCAGTGCTCTAAAAACTTATGTGTATTCGATTTGCAAGTATATTTGGTACAACCGAGTGCGAAAAAAGAAAGAAGTTGAGCTCGAAGAAGGCACAGATTTTATTTTGCCAGACGAGGATCAGTTGACGATTTTGATCAAGTCAGAAGCAGGTGAATTGATTGCCGATCTGTTTGGAGAGTTGGGGGAGGAGTGTAAAAAACTATTGGTTTTGTTTTACTATGATCGCCAAAAAATGAAAGCCATCGCTCAACAATTGAATTTGGTCAGTGAACAAGTGGCCAAAAATAGAAAATCCAGGTGCTTGAAAAAGTTACGTGAAATGGTGATGCAATCTACTCATTATCAAGATTTGTTTCGCTCTGCTTAGAAACGAACAGGAATAAATTGTATGGTATGGAAAACAAGGATATCTTATTGGAGCAAATAGACCGTTACCTTCTTGGACAGCTAAGCAAAGCGGAAAGTGAACAACTGATGCAAAGTCTAAACGAACATCCCGAAATGAAAGATGAACTCAAGATCAGGCAAGACATGATGAAAGGCATTGATGCTTATGTGAGTCGAGATTTAAAAAAGCGATTGAGGGGTTTGCAGGAAGAAGTAAAAGCCGAGGCTATCGAGACCGCCGAGGCTGCCCCGGCCATTTTGGGAGTGTCCAAGAACCTATACCGATGGTTGGCGGCGGCAGCAGCCCTAGCCATTTTAATTGCCCTTGCTTTTTGGTTGACCCCTTCATCGACCCCTTCATCGACCCCTTCTCCCGAACAAGTTTTTGCCCATTATTATCAGCCCTACCAAGATGTTTTTTCCATCCGTAATGATAATGCAGATCAGGCTTTACTTCAGGCCAATGCCAGCTATCTTCGTAAAGAATATACGCAAGCCTTGAGCCTCTTCCAGCCCCTGTTGCAAAAAGAGCCCAAGAATTCTCGTCTATTGCTGGCGATTGGAATTTGTGAATTGGAAACGGCCCAAGCTCAAGCCGCCCTCCAACGCTTTCAAGCGATTATCCAATTAGAGGATATTTACCTGGGCGATCAGGCCAAATGGTACGCCGCCTTGGCTAGCGTGAAAATAAAGGATTACAAAATGGCTAAAATGTATTTGCAAGAACTCACTACTAATAAAGAGGCGGATCATCATCTGGAAGCCATTGAATTGATGCAACAGTTACCGTAACTTACCCACCAAACCGCCACCAGCCCAACATCAAGAGGACGACCCCCAAGCCGATCACTAAAGGTCCAACTCCTCCCCAACCATATTCAAAAACCAAGGCCTCGGCATCACCTACTTGGACAAAAGCCGACCAAAAGTAGGGATGCATATGTAAACGATCTGCTTCCTTGAGGTATTTGACTTTGGCAAGGCGAAGTGCTTCGTCCTTATTTTGACCCTCAATCAATTGGAGGTAAAATTCTTGCATGATATCTGAGGTCGCACAATCATCTACAGACCAAAGGCTCATCAGTACGCTCGGACAGCCCGCATGAATAAAACCACGAGCCAGACTCAAAACGCCTTCCCCTTTCACCAATTTACCAGACCCCGTATTACAAGCACTTAACACTGCCAGATCCGCATTGACTTTTAAGTTGTACAGATCGTAGCTGGAAAGGTGATCATCATTGAAGTAGATTTTACTGAGCATGGGATCGACATCGTCTACACAGGCATGCGTAGCCAGATGGATAATTTGAGTTTGATTGATGACGTTTAAAAAACTTTCTTTGGAGGCGATACTACTAAGGTAAGCGCTTCCTTTCAACAGCGATTGAATGGTTTCGACTTCGGTATCATTGCAACTGAGACTGTACAGTTCGCTGCTTTCGCAGGCGCGTTCATTATCGCTGTTGAGGGCCATTTTCGGCCCTTTAAAGGCCGGAGCGAAACCGGCAAAACTTTGTCGATCGTTTTTTTCGCCCAGGGGCTGCTGCTTGAGGAATAGATTGGCGGAATAGTGATAATTGACTGCGTATTGTTGCACCAAATAGGCGGCATCCATTTCCAATACTTTGTTCATACCCTCTGGGGAGCGAGTGAGCAAAACATCAAACGGAATGTACGACAAAAAATCGTCGGGAATGATGATCAATTGTTTGAGCTCTGGATTGGCGATAGCCAGGGCTGGTTCGAGCAAATTTTGATAAAGGTCAAAGGCCAAGATCGCAAAACTGTCGAGCTGAGCAGCCGCATTGTTGGTGGCCGGAGGTACGGAAATATAGCGACGAAGGTATTCCGTACTTTGGAGCAAATGTTGGTCGTAGGCCAGTGCGTCTACCTGTAAATCATCGGGACTAATGCTAAAAATAAAAATCTGCTTTTCTCCCACAAAATATTCGATGGCCAAGCTATTGATCGGTAATTTGGCTTGAAATTGCTGGATTTGTAGTGGGCGATTATCGTATTTCAATTGGTAATATTTGGGATAGTCCTTTTCAAAGGATTTGACCAATTGCTTGTACGTTTCTCTTAGATTGAATCGGGTATCTTCCCAAATTTTTAGCTTCGCCTTATCCGTGGCTTTGATTCTCCTTTTGGCATTACTGATTTTTTCCTCGTAAAAACTAAGCCTGAGTTTTAGATCCTTTTCTTGCTGGAGGAGGCTATCCGGTATGCCTCCAAAACCCTTGGCCACATTTTCTTTTAAGACTGCTAAGAGTAAAACTGCTTTGTTACTCTCCGCAAAGGCAAATGCTTCATTGAGGTATTCGCGCTTTTTCGTTTGTCGATGGAGACTAAGTGCCGTATGAATGGCATTTTCGTAGATGGGTAAAGCTTTTCCCGCTAGGAGATATTTTGATGCTGTGGCAGAAAAATTTTCCCTCAAGTCTTGGATGATCGCAGTAGCCAATTGATAGCTTTGATAAGCCTGTAACAACCAATCTGTCTCTCCAGGGTTTCGTCGATGCAATTGGTCAAGGACTTGGGTTTTACTTTCTAAAATGTCTAGTGCCTGTGATTTCGCATAGATTTGATCGATCTGGGGATTGCTAGTCATTTGCTGGCCATCGAAGTCGAAGGAAACTTCCTCTAAAGCCATTTGGAAGGAGGAGAGTGCAGCTTTAAAATTGGATTGTTGGGCATAGGCTTGACCAATCAAAAAAGATAGATTGGAAAAGACACGGTGTTTGTCGTAGGCTTTATAGCTGATTTTGGCCAAACGCTTGGCTTCTTCCAAATTGGAAATGGTTGCTGGATAGTTGCCCAATTCTGCTTGTATTCTTCCCAAGACTTCATAACTCCTCGATTTCCGGTAAGAGGCATCTTCGGGTTGAAGGGCCAATGCTAAATTGATGTAATAAATGACGCTATCATTCTGGCTCGACTGACTTTTGACTTCGGCAATGTTCTGAAAAGCACTAATTTTAACCTGATCGTTCCGTGCCCCTTGCTTGATGGAAGGAAGATTAACGATTTGTAGACATTGTCGGTAAAGGGATAATGCCGCTTGCCAGTCGTGTTTTTCCCGATAACAATTGCCCAGTACCAAGTGATTTCGGGCGACTTCCAGGTGAGCGATTCCAAAGGTGTCGAGTCGAAGTTCTAGGGCTTGTTTAAAATAATTAATGGCCTCTTCAACATCTCCTTTGCTGCGATATACCTGGCCTAGATTGTGATAAGAAGCTGCTACGGCTGCTTTATCAAAATTGACTCTTTTCTGAATGTCTAATGACTTTTGGTAATATTGTGTCGCCTTTTCATAATCTCCTTTTTGCTCCAAAAAAACGCTTAGATTATTGATGACATCACTGTAGACTTGATTGTTTTCGTCGAGATGTGCACTCGCTTTCTTAAATGCTAACTCGGCATTGGCATTGGCCTGTTCGTAAGCGCCCTGATAATAATAAATGTAGACAATGCTGTTGAGGCAGGAGATGTACCTTTCCCAATGCCCGGACTTTTCAAAGATGGGAAGGGCTGCTTTTTTATAAAATAGAGAACTATCCAGATTGGTCTCGGTAAGGTCGATTCCCTTTTGCAGCAGTGCCTCTGCCTCTTGGAGCAGGGAGTTTTGGAGGCTCAAACTATCCTGGCTGAAGACAACAGAAGACAAAAATATTCCGAGAAAGAGCAAGGGGAAAAATTGGCCGATAGGGAAATTCGTCTTCTGATAACTCATAGTTTTATTTTGAGCTAGAGGTAGAAACTTTGACCCAAAGTTTCTACCTCTAGTGGGTTTAGTTGGCTTTTACCACTCTCAACAACTGAGTATCCGTGGCCGTTTGAATCCGACAAAAATAAATGCCTTCTGCCCAAGATTGGGTATCGATGCTCAACTCATGTTGATTCGCATCGCGGAGGGCACCATTTTGATACATCATTTGTCCACTAGCGTTAAAGATACTAATATTCACTTGACTTTCCACAGCCAATTGATAGTTCAGTTGAAGCGTGGAATGAAACGGATTGGGGCTGACGACCGCCATTTGCCACTGGTTGGACTGACCATTTCCGTAGCTTGGAAAATTGCGATTGGGTTTGTTTTGGCTCCCACAAGCCAATGCGCCTGGATAACTGACAGTAGGATAGTTGCTCTTACCAACACGTTTGGGACAACCCGTAAAAACGGGATCGGTTAGGGTTTTGGTCGGAAACGGGAGGATCCCCGTAAGTCTACAATTTGGACAGGTGAGTGTAAAGACACGGCAGGAGAAAATACCTGAGGGTTGACTGTAAGTTGGCGCATGGATTGGATAATTCTCTCCATCTTCAGTTGCCAAGGTAAACGTGTAATTAAAGGTATATTTTTCATTGTTGGTATTGGGAGGACAAATCCCTTCCACGTTGACGATAAATTCAACTTTATTGGATATGTATACGGGATAGCCGTTGACATATTTCTCAAAACTAAAGGATGTGATTGGAATGAGCATCTCAATATGTTTGAGCTGAAATTTTAAAAACAACGGTTCTGTACCCGGAGGTAACTGTCCCGCAGATTTTACTGCATCATTCAAATTGGCGACCCTCACCTGTGGAGTAGTGAGTACGACATTCATTGCTTGGTCTGGCTCAAAAAGTTTAGTATCTATACCGTCTTCAGCTTGAGCAATGATTCGAGTTTGTGCCGATGCGTTTACGTTGAAAAGCATCAGAGAGATACAGGATAAAAGGAAAATAATGGCCTGTTTTTGCATGGTTGTCTTCTTTAAGTTTACACTGAGGTTGGATGAATAATGCAACAATTCATTGTTGATTCTCCCAACCGAGATATGTTATAAATTAAGGTTGTTTAATATGATTTTACCAATTTAAGGGTTCGATGGTCCCGAGCGGTTTGGAGCTGGCAATGATAAATACCTACGGGCCATTGTTGGGTATCGATGGTCCAATCATGGTGGCCCTGGCCTGCGAAAAACGTGTTTT
Organism: Bacteroidota bacterium; assembly: GCA_039199865.1. Taxonomy (GTDB): domain Bacteria; phylum Bacteroidota; class Bacteroidia; order Chitinophagales; family Saprospiraceae; genus JALZUU01. The sequence continues at coordinate 1,096 of JBCCSR010000249.1, read as the reverse complement.
GATACACCATCTGACCATTGCTACTGAAAATAACCAGCTTTACTTCACTTTGCTCTGACAATTGATAAGAGAGCTGGAAATCTGCTCCAAAAGGATTGGGGCTGATATTTACTTTTTCAATTGTGTTTGTGCTTTGCCTGCTCGGTAGAGGATTGCTTGACACCAGATCACCTAAACTTGGATCCGTTGAATGTCCTGGTCTTGCGCTACTGGCACAATCCGTAGTACCTGACATGTGGGCAACTGGATCCGTATTGTACGGGGAGATGGGAGGACAAAAGACAAGATTTCTGAATGGACCCACCTTGATTGATTTTGGCGGAAGCGCACAGTTAGGACAGGTTACCGTAAATACTTGGCAAGAAAAGATGCCGTTGGGATTGCTGTACTGAAGATTGTGAATGGGATAAACTTCGCCCGATTGAGTTACAATTGACCAAGTCATCTGAAAAATATATGTTCCAGTAAACACGGTAGGACAGATTTCTGCAAAATTAACCGAGAAACCTTCACTCAGAGAATGGAAGACGGGATAACCATTAACGTGATGGCTAAATTCGAAGACTTCTAGTGGGAAAACTTCGTAGGGGACTCCGTTGATTTTGAATTCCAAAAACATGGGGGCACTACCGGCAGGTAAAGTATAGCCTTCTGCGGCGGTGGCCAGATTGGCAATTAAGATTTCTGGGGTATTGAAGTAGACGTTCAGTTCGTCGTCCATATAATAATGGACGGTCTGCGCTCCGTCTTCAGCCTGTGCTATAATTCGGGTTTGTGCGCTTAAATTAAGGGGACTGAGGAGGAAACAGAGATAAAATAGAATGGTTAGTGTAGCCCTTTTTTGCATAGCATTCTTCTTTTTTTTGAAAAATTAGATTTTGTCAAGGACACCTCCCGACCGGAGTCGAAAGGTGCATATATAAAGAGTGAGTTGACAAATTTCAAAATAGAAGTAGCTTTATCCGAAAGAAATTGGATAAAGGACTGTAAGAAATGTAATATTTTAGTTCAACTCGTCTCTTTGTACAAAAGCTTTATGTATTGAATGATAAAAAGGTAATCAGAATTTTATGTTTTTTTTGATATTACTATTGAT
>JBCCSR010000248.1:0-7037 GCA_039199865.1 Bacteroidota bacterium | reverse complement strand
GTCAAAGAAGGGGGAACCCTCATCGTCCAGTACAATACCAGCCGTCGATTGGCGACCAGAGATTTGGGACCTTATCCCCTCAAACTGTCGCGCGATCGGGTAACGGTTGAAGAGGCGGAAGTTCGTTTTCTCCAACCCAATCATCGCGTTTTGAATTATCCGAACAAAATCACCAAGGCCGATTTCAATGATTGGGTGCAAGAACGTGGCTTGTATTTTCCCAACGAATGGGACGAACGCTACGATGCGATCTTATCCTCCAACGATCCCAATGAGACCCCTAAAGATGGTGGTTTGTTGATGACGACTTACGGGAAAGGATACTATATCTATACCGGATATTCGTGGTTTCGGGAATTACCGGCCGGAGTACCTGGTGCCTATCGTTTGTTTACCAATTTGATTTCGATTGGTCAACGACCCTAATATGGATCCACTATTTTGCATGCCTAAACCACAATTAATATGACCGAACCAAAAAACGACCATCCTCCCATTTTTAAAAATTGGAATCAAATGTATTGCTTTGTATTGATGTTACATACCATCATCATTGCCTTGTTTTATTGGATGACCAATATTTATTCTTAAGGTATTGCCGCTTGTTGGAAGCCCAGAGGGGGAGGGAATGGACAATGAATTTATTTGCTAAAAAAGACCAAAGAACAGATGAGTATATATGACTGGACGATAATGTTAGGCACCCTTTTGGGAATCGTCGCTTACGGTGTTTGGAAAACGCGAGATGTCAATAATGTAAAAAGTTATTTATTGGGAGATCGAGATTTACCCTGGTGGACCATCGGTTTGTCGATTATGGCCACCCAAGCAAGTGCGATTACTTTTCTATCTACTCCCGGTCAAGCCTATGAAGATGGGATGCGTTTTGCTCAGTTCTATTTTGGTTTGCCGATCGCTATGGTCATTCTTTGTATTTTTGTCTTGCCGATCTATTATCGTTTAAATGTCTACACTGCTTACGAATACTTGGAAAGCCGTTTTGATCTCAAAACTCGATCTTTAACGGCCATCTTGTTTTTGATTCAACGGGGATTGGCTGCGGGGATTACCATTTTTGCACCGTCCATTATTTTATCTTCCATTTTGGGTTGGGACCTTTTTTATACTAATGTCTCCATCGGTACGTTGGTCATCATTTATACGGTAGCGGGTGGAACCAAAGCCGTCAGTGTGACCCAAAAACAGCAAATGATTGTCATTTTGAGTGGGATGGTGACGGCAGCTATTATTTTGGTGATGCGATTGCCAGAAGACATTTCCTTCGGAGAAGCGGTTGGGGTAGCGGGAAAAATGGGGAAACTCAATGTTGTTGATTTCGATTTTGATCTGGAGAACCGTTACAATATGTGGTCGGCTCTGTTGGGAGGTACTTTTTTGTTTCTCTCCTATTTTGGAACGGATCAGTCGCAAGTCCAACGCTACTTGTCCGGAAAATCACTCACGGAAAGTCGTCTGGGTTTGCTGTTCAATGGGATTTTTAAGGTTCCCATGCAGTTTCTGATTCTCTTTGTTGGTATTTTGGTTTTTCTCTTTTTTCAGTTCAATCAATCTCCATTGCATTTCAACGAGGCGAATGTCGTCCAAATTCAGAATAGCAATTACGCGGTCGAGTACCAGGATTTGGAAAAACAGCATCGAACCAATTTTGTGGAAAAACAAGTTGCCATTCGCAATTTGGTGGATGCGATTAATGGAACGGATGAACAAGTCATCGAGCAGGCCCGTTCGGAAGTCAATCAACTCATGGCTGCGGAAAAAGATTTGCGGAGTCAAGCCAAAGCGATCATCAAAACCAACAATCCAGGGGCAGATACGGAAGATACTGATTACGTCTTTATCAACTTTGTCACCAAACATTTACCGGTGGGCTTGGTTGGATTGCTGCTTGCCGTTATTTTTTCTGCTGCCATGTCGTCCACTGCTTCCGAGCTCAATGCCTTGGCAACAACGACAGTAGTCGATCTTTATCGACGCTCCATGAAAACCGATGGCACCGACCAACATTATCTGATGGCCTCCAAAATGTTTACGGTAATGTGGGGGATCATCGCTTTGATCTTTGCCACCTCGGCCTCTTTATTTGACAATCTCATCGAAGCAGTCAATATTATCGGTTCCGTATTTTATGGCGCCATTCTCGGGATTTTTGTAGTGGCTTTCTTTTTCAAAAAGGTAGGTGGGAAGGCGGTCTTTATAGGTGCTTTGATCGGCGAATTGATCGTCATTGTCTTGTTTGTAATGACCCGTTTGGAAATGATTGATTTGGCTTACCTGTGGCTCAACCTCATCGGCTGTGTTTTGGTCGTTGCTTTGAGTACACTATTGCAAGGTGTAAATGGGGGAGAAGAGGAGCCCCAAAGCGCATAAAATTTAGGATTTAATTTCATTGCTCATGAAAATATTCATTGTTGGAGGGAATGGAACGATTGGCCGCAAGGTGTCTGCTCATTTCAAAAACAAACATGAGGTATGGATCGGCGGCCGCTCAGCAGCAGATGTCTTGATCGACATTGCGGATAGTGCATCAATTGAAGCGGCACTAAAAACCATTGGCCCCCTCGACGCCATTGTCTGCATTGCTGGCGACGCCAAATGGGCAGCGTTTGATGCACTGACGGAGGATGATTATTACATTGGTTTGAAAAACAAATTGATGGGACAAGTCAATTTGGTCCGATTGGGTCGGAAACATCTCAACCCCGGAGGATCAATCACTTTGTCGACTGGCATTTTAGCGGATGATCCCGTAGAGCAAACTACCAGCGCAGCGATGGTCAATGGTGCATTGCACAGCTTTGTAAAAGCTGTCGATTTGGAAATGGAACGAGGGATTCGGGTAAACGTCGTTTCATTGGGTTTGGTAGAAGATGCTTACGAAAAGTACAAAGATTATTTTCCTGGCCACACACCAGTCCCCATGCATAAGGCCATAAATGCCTATGTGAAAAGTGTAGAAGGGAAGGGACACGGAGCCATCATTCGCATCTATGAATAAATGACCTCGATCTTGGATCTGGATTTGGCTCTAAACCTACAAACCTTTAAACCTACCAAAACAACCTTTTTTTGTACCAAGGAGAACCTGGCCAAAAAAGCCAATTTTACAACATTATTCACCAAAAGTAAAAATCATGGCTTATTATTCTGTTCTAGATGTGACTCCTTCTAACGAAACTTGGATTCCCGATTACCTACCTACGGCCAATCGACTTGTGGCCAAGCATGGAGGAAAATACTTGGCGCGTACGGCTAGTCACGAGCAAGTGGAAGGGGAACAACAAACAGCGGGCTTACGCATTATTTTAGAGTGGCCTTCCAAAGCCGCTGCTCTGGCTTTTATGAACGATCCGGAGTACCTTCCTCATCTCAAAGCGCGTACTGAAGGTTCGGTAAGTCACCACTATTTAATTGAAGCGAAAGACGAGTTCGCTTAGTTTGGACCAGGGAGTGATCTGCTGTTGATTGAACGAAAAGTTGAATTGCGGAATGCTCGGTTACACCTTAAATAAAGCCACTTTATCTGTTAATATGAATGCATTTGAATCCATCAACCAAGGCTATAATCGAGTATTTAAAGCCAATCAATTGACCTTGGGAATTGTGGTGCCCATTGAAAACTATGCCCAACATGCAGTACCCAGTATGAAGGCTCATTTGGAGCGCGTGCAACTGATCGAACAATTGGGTTTTGTCGCGCTGTGGGTAAGGGATGTCCCTCTGCATGTTCCTTCCTTTGGAGATGCAGGCCAAACTTTCGATCCTTTTACTTATTTAGCTTATCTGGCCGGACAGACCAGTCAGATTGCATTGGGTGTGGCCAGTATTGCTTTGCCTTTGCATCATCCCATCCACGTTGCCAAATCAGCCGCTAGTATTGATCAATTGTCTGATGGTAGATTGATCCTGGGGGTGGCTTCGGGAGATCGTTTTGAAGAATATCCTGGAATGGGCTTGGATTATCAGCAAAGAGGCGCATTGTTTAGATCGGCCTTTGAGTACATCCGTCGAGCAGCAGAGGACTTTCCTCATTTGGATAGCGAACACTATGGCGTTTTGAACGGACAAGTAGATATCTTACCCAAACCAAAGGGCGTTAAACTTCCCATGTTGGTGACTGGACACAGCCGACAGTCCATCAATTGGATTGCGCAGCATGGTGATGGTTGGATTTATTATCCCAGAAATTTGTACATGCAACAACACAATATTAGCGAATGGCGCAGTTTGATCCCCGCCGAGCGAAAGTATGGTCAACCTTTTATGCAACCCTTGTATGTCGATCTCCAAGCGGATGATGACTTTCTACCACAACCCATTCATCTGGGATTTAGAATGGGCAGCAAAGCACTGATCGAATACTTGCATCATTTACAAAGCATTGGCGTCAATCACGTCGCGATCAATCTGCGTTTTAATACCCATGAAATAGAGTCAAGTTTAGAACGTTTGGCGACAAAAGTATTGCCTCATTTCCCAACTCATCTACAAAAACAAACCACTTCATGAAAAAGACCATTTTAATCACTGGGAGTACCGATGGCATTGGTAAATTGGCTGCTCAAAAATTAGCGGCTGCGGGCCATCGGGTTTATCTCCACGGGAGGAGCCAGGAAAAGCTGCTAAAAGTAATCGACGAAATTCGTTCCGCTTCAAATAATGAAAATGTCAATGGCTTTACTGCTGATTTTTCCGATTTGACTGCGGTAAGGCAAATGGCTAAGACGGTCAAGGCAGAGCTAGGCCAATTGGATGTGCTGATCAACAATGCAGGTGTTTTTAAAAGCTCTTCTGTCCTCAACTCTGAAGGATATGATTTGCGTTTTGTTGTCAATTATTTTGCGCCTTATTTATTGACTACCGAACTTCTGTCCTTACTGGAAAAGAGTGAGGCTGCCCGCTTGATCAATTTGAGTTCAGCAGCTCAAGACACAGTTGTCATGGATGCACTTTTGGGAAAAACACAACTTCCTGCGCAGACTACTTATGCTCAAAGCAAATTGGCCCTGACCATGTGGAGTTTTCACCTGGCTCAGACGTTGCCCAAACTTTTGGTGATACCCGTCAATCCAGGCTCCTTGCTCAATACCAACATGGTTCGCGAAGCCTACGGTCGATACTGGTCTTCCGCAGATAAGGGGGCAGAGATTTTGATTCAACTCGCTGTTGACGAAACTTATGCCGGAAGAAGTGGTCAGTATTTCGACAATGATAAAGGGAGTTTTGGAAGGGCCCATCCCGATGCCTATGATTCGGCAAAAATCGAGGAACTCATTCGAACTTCTGCTCAGCTTTTGTTGTAAATTGGGTACGAAAATAGAAAGGAGCAAAACGGTAGCCGAGTCTTGTCCAACAAGATTCGGCTGCCCTCCTCAAAAACAACAATACTCATGGACAAATCCCATTTTATTAAAGAAGTACAAATTAAGCTAGACCAAATAGAAAAACAGCTGGCGCTTTCTCCAGATCAAAAGGAAGAATTGCGCATTGCCCAGAATGCACTAAAAAAACAGTTGGCCTTTTTAAAGACCCTTCCCGAGTATCCTTCAGGTCCACAAACCCCTCTCTCTTCCAATCGTATTTCAACCCAAAAAACTTTTCCTTTAACGGCCCTCGCAAATATCCCTACCCTGCTCAACAAGTTAGGGACCGAAGGAAGCGACAACAACTTTTTGATCTTACATTTGCATAAAGAGCGTAATTTTTTTATTCAATTCCTCTCGCAAAAAGAGAGCGATACCATTTTATGTCTTGCGGTGAGTAATATTTTTTTAGCGGAAAAACACCAGTTGAATGCTGATCAATTGACCTGCATGGAAGCCTTGGGTTGGCGCCTCAATGGTGATGAATTTAGTGAGCATTTTCAAATCAAATATAATGTAAAGCAAACAGAAAACTATCAGGAACTCATTGAGCTGGTCACCACTACTGCTAGGGCTGTTTATGGGGTTATTTTCAGCCCTAGTATTGAGGTGACGCTCAATATTGAGTAGTTGCGTGGATTGGACTTCATCAAACCGGTTTTCTTCAAACCAAAAGCACTGCACTCCTTTAACCACCTTTAAACGGAAAAAATCTTTCTTTTAAAGTTTATTGCTAATAATACCGATCAAGTTCCGGTCAATGGCTAAGCATCAATCCAATTTATTCCGATGGTTGAATCGTTTGAAATAAGTTTTGCAAACTGGACTTGGTCGATTGGTCAAAGGACTTGAAAACATTGTTGCCGTCCTGACGCATCATGACTTGATCACAGTAAAAAGAGATCAAGAGATCGACCGCTTCCGTCCGTTTTTCTTGGTGTGGTGCATAAAAGGCCAAACCAAAGTCGGGAACAAAGGCGCAACTTCTGGCCGATCTTCCATCGTAAGTGGAGTAAATGATGGTTTCAATTTTTTCTCCAATTTCCGTAGCCTCTTTTTGGGAAAGGACAATCGGATGAGCTTTTAGTGCATATTTTTTGAAAGTAGCTTCTCCGATTGAAGGCTGGCGAATTGGATCGACCAGATAAAGAACAATGGTATTGGCTTGCTTGATGGTTTGAAGATCCCGTTCTACCGAGCCAGTCTCAGCGGGTGGCGGCGGTGCTAGCGACGTTTGGGGGTAGGATGACTTACAATTGATTCCACTGATCACAATCGACAAAACAATCAAAGTAAAAAGCAGCTGCTTTTTCATGGAGGCTATTGATTTAATGAGGGGAGTATTCATAGAATGGTTCTTGTACTTCTGAATTCCTCTGTGCAATGGCTTTGGTTTTTCGAGTCGCTCGGTCCCAAACGGTTTTCCAACTGATAGGCTGTCGACTACCGACGCGAACTTGTTCGGAGAAGGCATCGATAAAAGCATACGCAAAATAGCCAACTCGGCTGGTAATGAAGTAAGAATCTTGCCCTTTTTTACTGCTACAAACCAAATAATTGCCACTTTCGTATCGAAACAATTGTTGAATCCTATCTTTTGAAAACTCTACGGCATTGAAGTTACTGGTCAGGTCTTGTTCGTTGCCAAAATGTGCG
>JBCCSR010000247.1:0-7041 GCA_039199865.1 Bacteroidota bacterium | reverse complement strand
CCGTGATCAATACATCTGCTCGTTGGGCCATTGCCGCCTTGAGTAAAAAACTCCCTGAACCACCACAGATGGCAACTTTCTTGACCTTTCTCCCCCTCAATTTGGTGTAGCGAACACAGGCTGCTTTCATCCGTTTTTTCATCTTTTGCAAAAAGGCTTTTTCCGGCATTGGCGTAGCCAGCTGACCAATCATACCCGAACCAATTGCTGACAGACTACTCTCCGTCTGGACAATATCATAGGGAACAAGACTATCGGGATGACTTTGATGCAAGGCTTCCAAGACCCTATTCTGCTGCCCTTGGGGAAAAAGTACCTCAACCTTTACCGTTGCACTTGCCTTGGCCCCATTGGTGCCTACCCCAACGGTATTGTAGCTCAAATGGTCAAAGCCACTTGGTGCACCAGCGCCAGCAGCAAAGAGCGCCGCCCGAACTTTTTCAGCATATCCGACGGGGACAAAGGTGTACAATTTTTTCAATACCTTCTTGGGGGCCAATATCCGCGTATTGATCAGCTGAAGTTTTTCCGCAATCTTGGCATTGACTCCTTGATGATACACATTGTCGAGATTGGTGTGAATGGCATAGATGGCAATATCGTGTCGGACCGCTTCCATCACCACTCTTTCTACGTAAGTCCGGCCATTCAATCGCTTCAATCCTTTGAAAACGATGGGATGATGTGCAATCACCAGATTGCACTTCTTGGCAATCGCCTCTTCCAATACCACTTCAGTCGAATCCAAACAAATCAGTACTCCCTTGATTTTTTCTTCTGGGTCTCCCACAATCAATCCCGCATTGTCATAGCCCTCTTGATAAATTGGTGGAGCGATGCTTTCCAGATATTGAATGAGATTTTTGATTTTCATGATATCGATTTTTGCAATGTTTTTTGGGCTTAGATTCAACTCGCTGTTCCCTACAAAAGTATCATCTTTCCTCCGAATTGCCAATTGACATTGAAAAAGACCTATTTCTCTACGATAGAATCGCCTTGAAGTTGCAGTTATGGAGGACAAACAAAAAAGCCTCCTTCTTCCGAAGGAGGCGAAAATCCAAGGAACTGATTTTAAAAATTAGTCCCAGAACAGCATCTTATATATCAGAGAAAGTCATCTGACTTCCTAGATCAATGTATTTCTAATTGCTACTCATTACTGAGCAAAGTCATCTTTTTAGTAGCAGTATGGGTTGGAGTATCCAATTGATAATACAACAAACCGCTTCCCTGTAATTCACTCTGGTCAATCACAACTTCGTTGTACCCTTCCGCAAATTGTCCCTGTACCAATTTGAGCAGTCGCCCGGAAACATCGTAGATACGCAAACTTCCACTGGTAGCAGTAGGCAGAGTAAAGCCAATCACTGTTTCGTCTTTAAATGGATTGGGACGGTTTTGATAAAGGGCAAAGGCTGCTGAGTGATCTACAGAATTAGGCCGATCAAAAGCTAAGTCGATCGTCAAACGTTCCCCCAACTGCGCGTAGGCCTCTGCGGGGGTATAACGGGGATTCAAATACAACATAGAGCTCAACATACCATTTTGCTTGGCTTTTATCTTCAGGTAAAACAAGGGCAGTTCTTTTTCCAATTTTTGTGCTTGAGGACTAGCCCAGCTACTCGTGAGTATCCCTTCTTCAACAAATTGCCAACCAAAATTGTCACTCGTCAAATTAGGTAATGCTCCACTTTCCACCTCTAGTAATTCTAGACGATCCGAATCAAAACCCAAAGTCAATTGATAACCGTACAACTGATCAATATCTTTGGCATAAATCGGTACGCTGTATTCTTGGCCAGTACGGAGGTCTTGCTCCTCTACAACCAATTTTAGACTTCCGTCTGTTCGGGTATCCCCACCTTGCAGTTCGTGCGGACTGGCGCTATTGTTGAGATCTCCGGTTTTGATGGCAACAAAATCCACGTCTGTCATACTATTCTCCAAGTCGTTGATCAAATACTCTTCGGGGAAGATCGTCAAGAATGGATTGGTCGGATCGGGGAAAAGGAAGGATTCATCCACAAAACGCCAAGAGGTATTATTGGTAAAATTCAAGTTGATAAACAAAATGAGCTTACGCAATTCCACCATATCAAAGCCCGTCACCTCTCCGGAACGATTCACATCCGCAGCAATGATTTTGTAAGGAGAATCTAAAGGTTGTAAGCCCAAGATATGCATGCTCATCAACACGATATCATAAGTAGAAACTCCGTTCAGCGGATCATCATTTCTTTCTGGACTAACCATATAATTGGCATGCATGGGCAAACTATCGATCAAGAAGAGTCCGTCAATATCGGTGGTGTAGGGCAAACCATAGCCTGCATCGACCTCCACGTATTGTACTTCCTCCCCTTCTTCATCTTTGATCGAACCACTAACCGAAGCCATCGGAGCCGACTGACATTGTTTCGGAGCATTGGCCTGTACGGTATTGATCGAGGTACAAGCCGTTTGGTTACCCGAAGCATCCGTGACATAGACTCGCACGGTTCGATCTCCCAAGGAATCACAATTGAAAGTCATCCCCGTCTGAATGGTATTGGGCGAAAAGGAATACGTCAAGTTACCCGGACAATTGTCAAAAGTTCCACTTTCGATGATCACATCACTGGCCCAAAGTACACCTTCGTTACTCGGTGCTACCAAGCTAAGCGTTTCATTGATACAAGTCGCTTGGGGAACCAAGGCATCGTTGATGCTAAAAAGATAATCGCAACTACTGCTATTGCCACAGCCATCCTCCACGGTCCATTCAATGCGATGCGTACCGACAGGATAAATTCCACTAGCATCATTCCCCATACCGTTATTGTCAAAACTTCCGTCGTTATTTACATCGATTCGATAGGTCCAGCTAAGCTCCGCATCGGGAGCACAATCATCGGCAGAGGCCTGTAAGTTAGCAAAACCATTACAGGCAGGTCCTTGTCCATCAAAGCTGATATTATTACAACTGCTGGTAATTTGTGGTGCCTCCGTATCGAGTACCTTGATGATTTGTAAATCTTGGAAATATCCTGGAACGATACCATCATCGCTGGGTTCTGGAATGTCGTTAAAATCAGAATCCGAGGCATCAAAAGTACACCAGTCAATGACAGTCCAGGTACGTAAAATTTTCACACAAACGCCATCTACGAAAGTAAAAGTCTGATCCTTCAAAGTATCCGCAATGATGCTACAACCCGTAGCACTGTATATGGGGCGTCCCGTTACGGAGGGATCAATATTGGCCCCTAGACATCCATCTAAGGTAATATCTGTGGGGAAACTAATGTCACTTAACTGAAAGGGATTGAGGTTAGCCACGGTAATTTGCTGGGTACATGATCGAACATTTCCACTTGGATCCACCGCTACGTAAATGCGGTTGTAAGGAGCGGGATTGCCATTAATGTCTACGGAAATCCCACAGTTATCCAAAAAGCCTTCATCCTTGATATAAACCACCGCGCTACAGTTGTCAAACACATCGGCATAGTAGCCAACGAAAGTGGTATCGTTTCCACTAGATGTTAATTCTACGAAGAAAGCTACCGCACCCGAAGGGTCATCCGAAACGCCATCTAAAAGGGTTAAATCATCCGAGCAATCAATTGTTTTATGGCTTGGACAAATGAGGGCGGGAGCCAATTTGTCTTGTACTTGAACTTCAACCATACAAGTATTGCTATTGCCCACTTCATCCATCACTTGCAATTCCACCATCACCACATTACCGACATCACAACAGAAGAAGGGAACCGTCGCAGCAAAATCAGTTGCATTAAAACCAGGACAACTGGGCGAATCCATTCTACGCGCGGCAAACTGAAGATCAACACTACAATTGTCATCACTTCCATCGTCAAAAGTAATGGCATTGACCAAAGTGGGCTCATTTAGCGTCAAAGCAACGGTAATATCTGCATTGCAAACTGCTACCGGAATGATGTCATCCACAACCGTTACTTGAACATCACAGGAACTGCTATTGCCACTGTCATCAGTTGCCACATAAGTAATGGTATGCATACCAAGTGGCAGCAATAGGCTTCCTCCGTTCCCATTGATTGGTTGATTGCCCAAGAAAGTCTCAACGGTGATCTGATCGAGGGGAGAACAGTTGTCACTCACTTGTGCGGCCGGTAAAATGACGATGGCTTCGCATGCATTGGCAGAAGTTCCCGCAGTAAAATTAGCCGGACAAGTAATCGTAGGAGCCTCGTCGTCTTCTACCTTGATGACTTGTACTTCCTGTAAAATATCATTAGAATTGCACCAATTAACAATCGTCCAGGTACGTAGAATGGTAAAACTTCCCGCATCGACAAACAGGGTATCATCAGATGATACAACATTCAACTCACAAAACCCAGAACCTCCATCCGCTGGAATGCCATTGATGGTGGGAACGCCGGTACATGCGAGTGTTGGATCCAAACAAATGGTAGGATCGCTGCAGCTGAATGCCGGTTGGTCGATATTATCAAAGTTGGGAGGCAGGGTAATATCAGCAGTCATGGCCCGTCGCAAGAAAATTTCCTGATCACAAGTCGTACAATTGTTAGATCCATCACAAACGGTCCAAGTACGGGTAATTAAGGCACTGTACAAGGCGCTTTCCGTACAAGAGAAATCTGTCAGAACGTCTACAAAACTAGTATCCGGATTGGGATCACAGCTATCATTAATACTTGGAAAACCAACGAGTGGATTGCTTGGACGGGGATCCTCATTGCACCAAATTTCTACGGGCTGACAATCAAGTACTGGATCGATTTTATCCTCTACAAAGATATTTCCCCAACAAAAATTGTTAACGGCTGAGCATAAATCCGTCACGCGTACCTCCAAGGTATCGCCTACCTGATTTCCATTGACGGTATTGCCAATGCTTTGTCCATTGACAAAAATTTCTAACAAAAACAAGTCGTTATTCACATCATTGCCTTGTAAAATGACATCCGGATCGAGGGTGGCCATGCAATCGGCACCAACAGATACATTGATTAAGGCCGCACATTCTAAGTCCCCTTGGTCACCACTGATTTCAAATTGCTGGCTCACCGAAGCGACACAGGCCACAGAATCATTGTTCATGAAATCAACCGTATCTGCATCAAAGGTGAAGGTCAAAGTATGCGTGGTAATGATCAGGCTGGAAGGATCAAAGGTAGCTTGCCAATTGCCACTCCCCGCTGGCACCTCAAAGGTAGGCAGTGGAGTATTGTTTAACACAAAATTGCCGGTTCCCACTTCTCCTCCCGCACGCCCTACTACGGTCACCGGATCGGCATCCATACAATAGCCCGTCAGTGCTTCAATCACTGGATCAGGGTAGTAACAGGTGTTGGAGATGCTCAATGGAAACATTGCTTGCATCGCACTCCCGGCGGTCAAAGTATAACCAATTCCATCCAAGTGAATGCCATTCAGTATATATCTTCCAGAGCCTACTGGAGTTTCTGGAATAACGAAACCTGGTGGATAAGACATCATGGTATTGGGATCAATCAAAGTAGTGGTCGTTATGGTCCAGGTTTCTCCGGGATCTGAATTAATCAGTACCTCTTCGGAAAACTGTCCATTGCCAATACAGGAGCAAGGATCATCAATCGACGGATCATTATTGGTAATCGTTGGATCTTGGCAAGAATTGACCATGATGGCAATTGAAGTCGTATCAGTACAGTTATTGGCATCCGTCAAAAAATAGCGGATCAGATGGGTGCCAAGCCCTGCGGTGGCCGGATCAAAAGTTCCAGCCATCGCATCTGTAATTCCACTCCCTTGGTAGATTCCTCCGCTTGGCGTTCCGTTCAGATTCACGGGGGTATCGTCAATGCAGAAAGGTCCGGCAGGAGCCAAACTCAGCGTAGGAGCGGTGTTTACAATAATGTTAATACTCGTAGTGGCACTACATCCATTCACATCTGTAAAGTTGTAATCAATACCCTGACTTCCCGCACCACCAAGGGCTGGATCAAAAGTTCCTGCATTGGCATCGGTAATACCATTGCCGTTAAAGGTCCCACCACTAGGACTTGCCATTAAATCAAATGCGGCATCATTGGTACACAGGGGGCCAACTGGAGTCAAAGTAAGCACAGGAAGTGCATTTACCTGAATAGTGATGCTAGCAGTACCCGTACAGGTGCTTATTGGATCAGTATAGGTGTAATCAATGGTGTACGTACCCACGCCAGCAATAGCAGGATCAAAAATCCCTGCATTGGCATCCGTAATGCCATTGCCGCTAAACATTCCACCACCAGGACTTGCCAGCAAATTCACGGCACTGGCATCTACACAGAATGGGCCAGCAGCAGCAAAATCAATTTCGGGGCCAACAACAATCGTTATCTCAGCCGCTCCAGAACACATACTGCTCGGATCGGTAAACGTGTAAGTAATTACATGGCTGCCCAAGCCAGCCGTTGCGGGGTCAAAAGTTCCAGCATTTGTATCCGTAATGCCACTACCACTAAAGATTCCACCAGCTGGACTCCCCATCAAATTACTGGCCACATCATCAATACAGAAGGGACCGGTCGGACTTAAACTGACCACTGGTTCAGGATCAACAATCCCATTAATCCAAGCGGAATTGCCTTCGCACCCCGAACCGAGCAAACGAGTAAATACGCGATAAGAAATTCTCACTTGATCTCCCGTAGTATTTTCCAAACTTTCTGTAATGCTTCCCATGACAATATTGTCCATTCCATCGATCAAGGCGCCTCCGTTCAAAGGGCCATAGCCCGCCAATCCTCCCGGAGGAGCGACATTGCCATCTCCACTCGTCGGTGTCTCGTATCGAATGGCATCAACGATAAAAACATAATCTACTCCTTCGATTCCGAGTGCATCTGTATTCAGCGCAATATCCAAGGCGTCTCCGCTACAGACTGTTCCAAGATTAGCCGTCGGTGTGTTGTAGCTAAAATTGATGGAAGGAGCAGATACCACATTAATGTTGAGATCGGCCAAATCGATGGCACAATTCAAAGGCGGATTTTCCACGCTTACTTGTAGGTTGGTAATTTG
>JBCCSR010000246.1:0-7069 GCA_039199865.1 Bacteroidota bacterium | reverse complement strand
GGGATTGGATTACTCCAATGTCGGCTCATTCTTTGACGGGCTATTCCCACGGTAATGCTGGAATTGCCTTGGCTTTACTAGAACTGTATGCAGTGAGCCAGCAAGCCGAATTTTACACTGGTGCCATGTACGGTTTTAATTACGAAAGACAAACCTATAACCCTACAGTACAAAACTGGCCAGATTTCCGAGAATTTGGAGCACCTCAGGAAAACGGTACTCATAGCTGCGGAGAAGCGTGGTGTCACGGAGCACCCGGAATTGCCATGACGCGTTTGCGTGCGTGGAAATTGACCGGTGACAATAGCTTTAAACAAGAAGCAGAGGTCGCCCTAGCCACTACTTATAAAAGCGTTTATCAGCAATTAACCCACCGAAAAGAAACCGCCAACTACTCTCTCTGCCACGGAATGGCTGGAAATGCCGATATCCTGTTAAGCGGAGCACAAGACTTAAATGTGCCCGTTTATCAACAGGTGGTTCAACAAGTAGGTGATTTTGGTATTGAGCAATACGTCAAGACAGGATTGACCTGGCCCAGCGGCGTCAACGATCCTACTGGCCTCACCAAGGGCATGGGAGAAACTCCGGGCTTTATGCTCGGACTAGCAGGCACGGGCTATTTCTATTTGAGATTGGCTTACCCTGAACAAATGAAAAGTATGTTGATTTTGTGAATCTAAACGTGGTCGGAATAGTAAGATGAAAACTTTATTTTTGTCTTCTATTCTGGCCTCAATTAAATAGCCTTAAGTGATCCCTATCGTTTCCTCTACGAGGATATCATTTGGGAATCGTACTTCAAAAGTACTTCCTTTAGTATGCTCGCTTTGGAGATAAATTTCTCCACGTAAATTTTCAACAACTTTTTTACAAATGGCCAAGCCCAGTCCACTCCCTTCGTACTCGTCTTGATTGTGCAACCTGGAAAACATCACAAAAATCTCATCCTGATACTCCTGCGGAATACCGATGCCATTATCTTCAAAAAATAGAGAAAAATACTCCCCTCGCTTTTCCGAATAAATTTTGATGGTTGGTAATAAAGACTCATTGTATTTGATGCTATTGTCCACTAGATTTTGAAAAAGTAAAATCATGGAGGAAGCATTGGCATTGATTAAGGGTAGTGGATGCAGTTGGATGATTTTCGCATTTCTCGTTTCAATGTAGTTGGATAACGACTTTTTTACATCGCTAAGCAATACGTCTAAGTGGATCACTTCTGTCGGACCATTTTGATCGAAAGCAGACAAACGCGAATATTCCAGGGTATCAATGATGAGGTCATTTAAGCGCTTACCTCCTTTTTTGATAAAGGAAAGATAGTCGTGTACTTTCTCATCTTCGTGTGAAGCTAGTTGTCGTTCCAGTAGACCAGTAAAGCTAACGATATTTCTCAAGGGTGTTTTTAGATCATGAGAAGCAATGTAAGCAAAACGTTCTAATTCCTCATTGGATTTGGCCAGATGTCGATTGCTTTCTTCTAGCTCTCGCGTCCGTGCCTCAATGGCTTTCTCCAGTGTTTCGTTGTAGCCCTTACTTTTTCGATAAGCAAAAAGGGAAATGAAGACGAGCAACAGTGCAAGCAGGGTTACAATGATTGCCCAAACCATAGTTCTATGGCTACTTTCATTCTTAATTTTTAGGATTTGATTTTCCTGCTTGTTTTTTAAAAGTTGATATTTGTATTCTGAATTGGCAATCTTTTCCTTGGTCTCGACGGTCATAAGACTATCTTTCCTGTTGGTTATTTCCAATTGATAATCCAGGGCTTTTTGGTAATTGCCCGTTTCGTATTCCAGCCGAAATAAGACGTTTAAGACATCTTCATAATACAAATAAGCGGAGCTTGCTTTGACCAATTTGACCGCTTCCTGTGCGGTTGCTCTAGCTGCTCCATAATTTTTTTCGTGCCGATAGATATCACTCAACACTCTTTTGCAAAACACTTTCCCCAAGGTGTAATCGATGTGGTTGGCCGTGTTGAGCGCAATAGCAGCATATCTTTTGGCGTCTATCAACTTTCTCTGTTGTAACTTTACATCCGCGATCAAATAGTTGATCGTACAATAAGAAACGGTATCCGCTACTGCATATTTGAGCTCCAATGTTTTGTAGTACCTTTCCAAGGCTTCCTCCAGCTTGTTTTGTTTCATCAAGATGTAACCGATATTGCCATAACTATAGAATTCAAACTGGGAATAGTTTTTTTCCTTACATATTTTAAGGCATTTCTCTAGGTATTCCAAGGCGAGCTCATACTGTCCTTCTTCTCGGTAAAGAAGTCCAATATTGTTGAGTTGTCGAACTTGTTCTTGATAACGGTCTAAATTTTCATTGATTTTCAGCGCATTGTGATAATGCTCCATCGCCAATTCAATCCTACCCGCAAATTGGTAATTCATCCCAAGTGAATGATGAGCGTCCGCTTGTAGGGCGTCATTGCCCAAATCTCTGGCCAGTGAGAGTGCAGCTTGAGTCAATTGAAAGGCCGAATCCAGCATGCCCCTTTGTTGATAAACCTGGCCAATACAAATGTTGGAGGCTATCCACTTGGATTCATCAAAATTCGCACTCAATTCCTTGGCTCTAAGGGCCGCTGCAAAAGAGCGTTCCGCATTGGTGCGCAGCTCCTTTTTGGCCGTTTGAATATTTTGATCGATTAGGTCGCTCCGTGTTTGGGGATCAGTGGGTATGGTCGTATTGGCAAAAAGGAAGCACGGAAAAAAAAGTAAGCAAATAAACGGCAAATAATATGGGATGATAAAATGTTGCAATTTTTTGAGTTATGAATTCACAATTCGTCGTTCTGCCGATTTGAACGAGATCATGACCTAAAAGTTGCATTTCCTCACTGAAGAAAGACCAAGTGATCAGGTGAAAATACGCCTAGGAAACACAAAAATGCGCTAGAGTACATCAGATTTGAAGGTTCCCATCTTTTTACTTGTCTAAAGTAGGGACTTTTCGCTCTGATGGCTCTAGCGTCATATCATCCAAAAGTATTCTCAATTTAGGGTTCCCACTATTGCAAGAGGGTCAAGTCTCCAGCCGTACGCTTTCTTTGTCCATCTATCCGCATCTCCAGGGTCCACATGTATACTCCAGAAGGCATTTTTTGACCTAAAAACCGACCATCCCAGCCCATTGCCTCATCATTGGGAAGTTGATTTCTTTGTATAAAAAGTAAGCGACCGTGCGCATCATAAATATGGAGTTGTACGATTTCGAAGGCTGGATGATCGGAGTAGATCCAAAAACGATCATTTATCCCATCGCCATTCGGTGAAAAAGCATTGGGGACATACATTCCCGCAGGTGATTCCGGTGAATGGGTAGCCACCAACCAATCTACCTGTTGACAAGTGGTCGAATCGCAACCCTCTACACTTGTCAAACTTTGGCAGTACAGTCCAGGCGCATCGACGGTTTGCCCCAAGACATTAATGGTACTCCCAGGACTGATGCCTAGAGTCGGAAAATAAATCGTATCGATCACAATCAATTCGACGATCCTAATGACAATGCTATCACAAGCAAATTGAGTAGTATCTACCAAAGCCTCCTCGGGAAAGCAAGTGGTTGAAAAATATTGAATCTCCGGCGCCGCTGCAAAATCAATCATTTCAACGATGACACTAT
The DNA here is from genome assembly GCA_039199865.1 of Bacteroidota bacterium. Lineage (GTDB taxonomy): Bacteria > Bacteroidota > Bacteroidia > Chitinophagales > Saprospiraceae > JALZUU01. The sequence continues at coordinate 3,424 of JBCCSR010000246.1, read as the reverse complement.
CACAGCCCAAATAACTGGGAACAATGCGAATTTCTGTTCCCACTTGAGCTGTATCACAAGTAATCGTTGCCAAAAAGGTGGTATCTACAGGCTCCAGGATGGTAGTCGTGATGAATAAACTATCGCAAACCGGAGTAGCCAGTACGAGCGAATCCACCCCAACGGCATCGGGATCACAGGTCAATTGCTCCGTGTTGATGGCTACCAGGCAATCTCCCAGCAAATCCGCACAAAGGGCATCGCAAGCATTTTTGACCTCCAAATCAGTCATAGCGAAATTTGACAAGCTAATGTTGCGCACCAAACCGGGTTGTGCTTCGGAGGATAACACCTCGGGATCATCTTGGAAAAAAATAATAATGTCACCTGGAAGCAAAAGATCATTGTTATCTTGACAGGTAGAGAAAAGCTGTCCACAAAAATAAAATCGAACTTCGCCATCACAGTTTCGAACAACCGTTAATTTTTGCCAATCATTGACATCAAAACCAGCATAAAAATCAGAACACCACTCCGTATTGCCTTCCCAAACTTCCAAGAAGGTACCAAACAAAGGATTGAACTCGAAGAAAATCCCATTGTCTAAACCAGGTTGAAAGCGGATTAAACTCACCCAAGGAGATTCAAATAAGGAGGGCAACTGATCGAATTTAAAAAGCAATTCGATACTGTATTCACAGCCCAAAAAACCAGAGTTATTGTCAAAGATCAAACCCGCATTGTCCGCAAAGTTGTAGGCCTGCATTTCAGCCGATTCTGGACAAAAATTAGCGGGCAACGTCGTAGTTTGAAAAGTACCCGTCTGCCCTTGTGGATTGGCAATGGGAAATAATGGATTAAAAACACCTTGCTCCACTTCAAAATCTTCTTCCAGAGGATAAACAAGAGTTGTTTGAGCAGGGAGTGGACTTTGCCCTCCCAATAAAAGGTACAGTAGCGCAAAGCTAAAGCATATTGGTTTCATCATGAATCTACTTTTGGATCAACAAATGGATCAAAGCGCTTTGCTAGCCTTTGCCATAAAATGGTCAAAGCACCTCCATCCAATTAATGCGATTTACAGCTGAAGCGTACGAAGGTACCAAGCGCAATGCCCCTGTGCTTCGTAGGCTTCTTATTTGCAAATCAATATCTGTTTCGTCTCTTACCTAAAATTCGTAATTGTCTCCACTTTTGCGTATCGTGACAATATCTACCTCGGCACCATTACTTGTAGTTGCCGTAAATCTCTTGCTCCTGTCCGGGGTAGAAACGGTGACATACACTGTTGTCGGAAAGAGTGTTCCCGTATAGTCATCCACCGAAACTTGGTACGATCCATCCGGAGCATTTTCCAACCAATAGACATTTTCAGGTCCGTAGCCATCGGTATCGTCTTTGTCTAACTCTCCACCTGACAAAGCCGTTTTATTGCCAAAATAAATGACCTCACCACCTGGATCTTCGACGTGCAGGTCTTGGTCCGTTGGTGTATTCCAACTCAGACTAATTTGTAAGGACCCTGTCCCCAATAGCAACACATCTACCTGAGTAGTCACCACATTACTGACTTGTCCTTCCGTATCGTACACACAAAAATTCAGACTAAATAAACCATCCAATACATTGGCCGGAATGCCGACGGGTACGGCCAAACTTCCCGAGCTACTAGAATTAGTATCGTAGGGTACGTTGAAAAAAGAACTCGTTCCGGGAATTTGAATATAGCATCCTCCCAGGTTGTCTCCGACATTACCGTAATTGAATTCAAGGGGTACCGTTCCTCCGTTAGAGGAAGTAACAAAATTGAGGGGATTGTTGACCGTTGGTGCATTGGTACTGTTGGAAGGAGCGGGAGGATTGCCATTGGTCCGTTCGGAACCATCCGGCAGAATCAATACGCGGCTCAAGGCCTCAACGTCAGCTGGATCAATAAACTCGGGCGCTTCTTCTTTCGAACAAGAACTGACTCCGATCAGCAAAGAAGTCAACAACATAAAGGTGAAAAATTGAATCGTTTTCATCAATTGAGATTTAAGTGAATGAAATTTATTATAATTAGGCATTGGTTAGCGTAAAGGCATTAGCTTTGGGGGGAAAGCGCTTTTTGTCCAAAGCCCTGCTCTGAGGAATGATCCGACGCATGACATCAACAATCCGTTTGGCTGGGTCTAGGTCTTCCCCGTAAAAAGTCAGTTGATTTGAGAATTTTGTGGTATTTCCATCTACACTTTGTTGAATGAATTTTAATTTACGCTGGCTCGGTAATTCAATACTCACCAATTTTCCTTTCACTTTTAAGCGGACTTGGTTTTCTTTTAGGTCTACCAGGTTAAACAAATAATTTTCTTCCCTTGACTTTTTTCCCGCTTTGACCAGTTGATAAGTCAGCAAAGTAGAAATGGTTTCATCTTGGCTAAGACTTTGTTCGTAAACCGTCTCTCCTATTTCTATTGGTCGAATCTTTTCTTTTAACCAAGCCATTTGTTCGGCAAAAGTTTTGGGCAAATCCATCGGCTGAATTTGCTGCGCAGTTTCTACGGCTTGCTTAAACAATTGTTCTAGCTGACGACTATTGTCGACATCGGTAGCATACAAGTCCATCTTTTCACGGTAATTTTCTTGTTCTCCGTCCTGGTAGTATCGAATCAACTTTTGTCGATTGTCCATCACCATGGATAACTTCATCAGTTCCTTTTCATTTTTCGATCGAATCGTATTTTTATCGATATCTCTAAGGTTGATCAGGTATCTAAACGTTTCCTCTTTCCCCTTTTTGTTGGTAGCGGTAATGGTAATTTCACATTTTACCGGATACCTTGGCTCCCAATTCAAACGTTGATCATAAGTATTCGACTTACCTTCTACCAGCTGCAACTGTGCCTTAATCGCTTCTGAGGTCCTAGTTGGTTCACTTTGGTCTTGCCCGGCGGCATCCTAGTTAATGGCGACATTAAATGCACCATCCTTAATCTCTACGGTATTTCCTTCGGTATCTACAGCGATTCCACTAAAATTGCCTCGTACAGATCCTCCCGTTGTTTGTGCTTGAATCGAGGTAATCATGAGATTTAGACGACTTCCGCTGTCGGCAGTACTCACGATCAATTCATCCGCATCGCTTAGTTTGGAAAAAATTACACTAGGGCAAACGCTGGTGACCGTACCGAGACTGGCCAGCAAACAATCTCCATTGCTATCCTCATAAGTTCCAGTAGTCAATGTACTTCCTCCCGGATAGGTAATGGACAGGGTAAAGGTCTCCAGAGCTTCAGAATTTTGTAATGAGGAGGCCACGATAGACAGTAGTCCATTTTGATTAAAGTCGGAAATCGTTCCAATACCGAATCCACTAAAGTCGACATCTCCAAATTTACCAACAACGGATCCCACACTTAAACTACTAGGATCGGGCCCATCATCGGGATCGAGATCCCCCTCTCCC
>JBCCSR010000245.1:0-7075 GCA_039199865.1 Bacteroidota bacterium | reverse complement strand
TAGCGAGTTGAATTCGATCTGCTTCTGTTTTTATTTGCATTGCCCTGTCTCCGTCAATTTTTAATCTGTTCAGACCACAAAATAACTCATTTTAATCCTTAATTCACTTTTACCCACTTTGAAGTGAAAACTTTGTGCCCCTCAAATAATCGAAACAAGTAGATGCCCGCCGATAAGCTAGATAGGTCGAGATTGGGATTGGTGATTCCTTTTTGCTGGTACACTACCTGTCCGACCAAATCAACGATTTCCAAATGTTGCTCCTGGCGGTCATTGATTTGAGGCAAGTAGACCGTATTTTTTCCTGGGTTAGGAACAATCGATAAGGGGGAAGTTTTCACTGCATCGGTTTCCTCGATGGAAGTCGTCAACTCCGTTTGGTAAAATCGCAAAGCATTGATAGCGTAGGCCATGGGGGCATTCCAATTGATGGTCACCTCATTGGAAGCATAAGAACACCAGCTATCGACATAAGAAGAGGCGGGAAGGTTACCAAGATAACCGGGACAAGCATCTTGCTGACCAGGATTGGGGCCTCCCGCTACCATGCCCGGTACCGGATCACTGACATTATCTGCCTCCGATTGGCGGTGATGCGGTCGTCGTGGGGATTTGTCGCCAAAACCGGATACGTAGCAGAAGCCCGTTCCATTTCGCCCCAACAAATAATCCATAGCCAAGAAAGCGGCATCCAGATAACTTTCATCATCTGACCATTCGTAGGCTCGGATTAGCATCATGATTTGATTGCCAGCCTGACCATTGCTGCCCCAAACAAAATCACCATTGCTCGCTCCCATGGCCACGCGCATGGCCGATTGGTTGGTTGCTGATTTCAATTGATCTGCGGTTGCTAGAAGTTTGCTTGCTATAATGTTGACATCAATATCATCGCTCACGAGATCGGCATGCTGTGCCAAAGAAATTAAAGCCAAGGGGGCTGTGTAAGGCCACGCAGGTACCCCATCCCCAATTTGACTTTCGTTAATGTCTGCCCGGTACTCTGCCCCTCCAGTCGTGATGAACAATTCACTTGCCGCCCAGTCGAATTCATCACTGACATTGCCATCTCCGTATTGCCCCGTATTGACATTACTGGGTTGATTGTAATAAATGGTTGGATTGGCTTTGGCCCAGTCATAGGCTTGCGCTGCAGCGGTGATTAGGGTGGCACTGTAGCCCGGTTTAGCATCTTCGTATTCGGCAAAAATTCTGGAGGCAACTGCCATCACGGCCGCAAAATTCAGTGCCGCCGAAGTCGTTTTTTGTACTACATAGCGATCAAAATTATATTGATGTGGCATGATGATACCAGAAAAATTAAGCCCGGTAAGTTTGTGATACACGCCACCGTCTTCGGGATCTTGCATGCTCAACATCCAATCTAGATTCCAGATGACCTCATCTAATAAATCGGGCAGATCCCCTCCTTGCTCGGGAATGTCGACGTTTAGCTCCTGATAATATTCGGGATAATGCTCATAGGCGGCGAGTAGGGTATAGGTAGAAATACCAGAATTGACAATGTATTTATTGTAGTCGCCAGCATCGTACCATCCTTTGGGAGCAGAAATGATTGTTCCGGTGGGTCTACTTGACGAGGCTGCTGAAAAATGTACAATGACCTCATCATCCGGATGTCCGAGCGGTCTGGCCCAAGGTCCCGCATATTCGGGCAACAGTTCTTGTGACGCTCGATTGTAATAGTAATATTTGATTGAAGCTGCACACAATTCATCATATCCGTTTGAGCTGATGCTAAAGTTGATTGACTTTTCGGGAGTTTGAAAACTATAATTTCCAGCTTCATTAAGAGAACTAAAATCTACGGTTCCAACGTACTCTTGGCTGGCAGACCAAATGCCTGCATTGCTGACCAAACCCTCCATAACGGGGGAGGGGTCTCCTTCGCGATAAATCGCATACGGAAGATTTGAAAAGGGCAAATTGGCTACAACGCTGATTAATTTTTGTCGATCGGTCAGGTATGAGACCTGATTGTATCGTATTTCGTGACTCGCCACCCCACTGTTTCCCAGGGGAGCTCCGATCGAAATCCAATCAATCTCAATCGTTCCTCCGTAACCACCATTTGGCGCATTGACGAACAATACCAACCCTTGAATTTTGGACGCATCCACTGGGCAGGGACCAACAGTACACGGACCACCATATGCACCATCATTGAGGCGACCGATGTAATTGAATTCGTAAACGGTGTAGTTATTATCCAGACTCACCTCAAGGGGGTTTTGGTTGGTGACGTAGCCCGTTTCATCTTGCAAGTCTATCCTTAAATTAGGTTGATTTTCTCCTTTGGCTCTGATGTACAGTTTGGGATTTTCACTTGCATTTACCAATATTGGATTGTTGGCACCATCGTGCATAGAATAGGTCATGGCCGTCCAGGGGCCAGCCGATCCATTACCAGAAATTTGGAAAGTACTGTCTCCAAGATTTAAAGTATATCCGTTCGGATCATTACCGACTGAAAGCACTTCGTCATCGAACTGGTCTGTATAGATGATCTCTTGGGATTGGACCACCAAGAAGAGGGTACTAAATAGTAGAGTGAAAATAGATTTCATGATGAATTAAGGATAAGGGTGGAAGTCAATTTGTTATCAATGGACTATAAAGATATGGATATTGTCGTAAAATTGTGGCGTTCTATGTGTAAAAACTACAATATCTACGGATGTTTTGGCCAAAAGTTCTTCTGAAATACACTTGAGTACCCTTGGCAGGGGAGAGGAGCATGGGCTAGACGCTCGGGACGACAAGAGTAGCCACAAAAAAGGGAGGCTGCCCCGAAACTTCGAGGCAGCCAATCAGGGTAATGACTTTAATTGGAAATGAATTTAGAATTCAGTTACCTATCTTTTGGCGATAGGATAATTTTCTCCTCTGTTGTTGACGCTGCCTACACCTCTTGGTCTGGCTTGGCGAACATGACAAATACCCGCTACGTGTGGGGCTGCCATTGACGTTCCGGAGATAGTGGCATAACCACCATTCTTCCAAGTACTGTATACGCTAGATCCAGTAGCGATAAAATCTACAGGATTCATGTTGTAATTACTAAAAGAGCTCCAGCTTCTTCCGCAAGTCATAGAAGATACTGTTAAAACTCTACTGCGGTTGACACAAGCAGGCTGATAAAATGCGGCATTGGCTCCGCTGTTACCAGCAGCCAAGGATACCCATGTTCCTTGATCAGACAAAGCAAAAAGCCCAGCTCTGTAAGAACTGCTACCTGAGCATCCGCTTCCAAAGTAACCCCCTAAACTCATGTTGACCACATCTCCTGCAATATTGTGTGTGTTGACGTGATTTACGCCAGCTACGATTCTACTAGTAGGGGACCCTCCGGTACAGTTAAAAACTCTGACTGGTACCACTACGGCTCCTCTGGATACACCAACAACGCCAATAGAATTATTTCTGGCTCCTGCGGTTCCCGCTACGTGGGTGCCATGGCCGTTGCAATCATCGGCATTGCTTCCTGTGAAGGTTCTTGCGTATGGAGAAGCAGTTTGGACGTTCAAATCTGGGTGATTGAGATCAATCCCTGAATCGATAATCCAAATCCATTTGTTTCCGTCTCCATTAGCAGAACCACCGGCATTGTTGATGCCACATGGTGTGGTTTGGGCACGGACAACCACTTCATCAACACTTTCTATCTTAAATTCAGGAGCAGGTACCATACGGTCGTATTCAACAAATTCGATCTCTTCCGCGCCTTGAACTTCCTGGAATTTAGCTTTGGAAAGTCTTACTGCTATTCCCGCTTGCGCTACGGTGTAAGTATGGAGTACATCGGTCTTTTCAATTTGGTATTTATTTAAAAAGTCGTCAATCTGGTTAAGTACAGTTTCGTCATGTTGCTTGACTAGGCTCGTTTTTTGAGCACGGTCGTCAATGCCTTCGGCATCAAAATAAGAAAGGGAAGGTTTGATCATTTCTGCGTCAAACATAAAAATATACTGGTCGGGAATGATTTCTCCATCCGTGTATTCTGTGCCAGGTGCCTCCTGGTTCGTCAGTTCGTTGGCTGGATCTTGGTTACAAGAAGAAAAGATAAGTGATACAAAACATAATGCGAAAAATAGGTGATGTAAGTTTTTCATTGATTTTAAATTGAGTGAAAAAATGCGAATAGTGTTAATAATTATGTTTTCCCGGGATTTGTAAGTTATACCAAATAAATGAGAAGTCAAACTATTTTAATATAAAATAATATTGTTTGATAGTGATTTAAAAAATATCTCGTTTTGCACACGTAAATTAGGGTGCATAAGTAATTGGTTTTCAATAACAATATGCTTGAGAATGGATTTTTGCCCTTGGAGGGCTAAGAAGGAGGGGGTGAAGGCTCAATAATGGCGAAGGGCTTCCTTTAGCTTGCAATTGGCTTGAAATGGAACAGGAGTGAAGGATTGATTCAAGGTAATGGGCTCTTGTTAACTACTGTCAAGTACTTCTACTGGCCTTGAGCAGCCAATGCTTCTTCGATGGCTGCAATCGTCAATCTCATTGTTTCTGAGAACCCTTTGGACGTACTGATCGCAGAGCTGGTCCATCCGGAATAATTCATGATGAAGAATCGCAGATCAAAATCCCTAAAAAATTCCTCTAGTGGATAGGAGGCGTTGCGTTTCAAATAAAGTCTAAGCTGGGGTTGAATTTGTTCGCTCATAATCTCATCCGCTCCCTTGGTCGCTACTTCCACACTTTTTGCGCGATCTTCAAACTCCGCAATACAAACTTTTATTTCGGGCTTGGTAATGAGATTGAGTTTGCCCGAATAAATGATCGACTTGATATTTCCCATACGGGGATAAAACATATCGTAGGAGGGAAGCGATCCGATTAGAGAATCCACTTGGTTGCTCAAGGCTGAGGCAAATACAATGCGGTTGGCAGGTCTTTTACGGAGAATCCGACTGACTAGTTTACGATCCATGAGATTTCGTCCTCTAGAAAAGGATGGCAATAAAGCGCTACAAACTTCAAGTGAAATTTCTCTATCCTTGATCAATTGGTCCAATTGTTTTTGTTATTGGTCAATTCTGCTTTTAACTCCTTGAGAATGATTTGTTCGCTAGCATGGTTTTTATTGGCATCGTTCCAATTGTTGATTTTTAAAGCGATTAAAATGCCCAGTACAACCAAAATGATTTCCCCAATACCGTAGAGCAAATATTTTTTCAAGGCCTTGGTCTGGATCGATTTCAATCGGATGCTGCGAATAAATTTCAACATAAGTTCCTGGTATTTTATCTTATTGATGTTACTGCCTGGTTGATGCCTGGTTGCTGCTACTGAACAGGACGCAATGACGATATGAAGATAAACAACAAATGGGCATAAAAAAAGTGACAGAAAGTGATCGTTGTGGAATTTTTTTATGCTTGGGCAGGAATGGGTGATTTGCGGTGGTACGCTGATGCTGCAAAGTACTGATGGGCATAGAAGGGCTGAGCGATCAAGTGGCGCTTGAGGTCCATCCCTAAGGCCTCTACTTTTTGAACAGGGGGATGCTTTGCTTCGAGGCTAGTGTCATTTCATTGCTATGGAAACAAGGGGGCAATCACTACTTGCAAAAAATGGAGGATCTGGGAAAGCATTAAATTACGTCGACGAATAGGGGCCCGTACCACTCAAATGGCTTTAATCCGGGATGATGGTATCGTCCAGTATACGTTGCACATGCAGTATTGATTTGATATCATGACCTTGGTCAGCCAGTTTGATCAATTTCCTTCCTTCAACAACGACAAAACTTGCTTCAATTTTACTGATCACCTCTACCCAGGCATCATCATTATTGGGTCGGGTCATCCATTTCTCGGGTACCCCTTGCACTTGACTAATATCCAGCCTTTCCCATTTACATCGACGAATGCGAATGGGAATGACCGTTTGGGTTTTTGCTTGGTGGGCCTCCAGTGCTGCCTTAAGCTCTTTTTCATAACAAAAATCAGAAGCAATAAAATCGCTACTGATGAGACAGAGGACAATATCTGCATTGCTCAAATTAGAAAAAATCTCTTTTTCCCATGGCTGACCTGCTTGTATGGCGCCATCCGTCCAAACGTGGGCACTATTCATTCTCACTAGCGGCATCAAATGCTTTTCTAGTTCTTCCTTGTATTCCCGATCCTTATGGGAATAAGAAATGAATATTTTGATTGGATCATATCCTTTTATTTTTCTCAAGCTCATCGACTTTTCTACCCCATTCAATAGTGCCAACACCTTGTACTGCTTTTTTAATACTCCCGAGGTGTAGTACTCTTGTTTAAATTCCTCTAGTCCAATTAATTCTTGATAATCTACCAGGCTCTCTTTATCTCCCATCTTATCTGGTAGCGGAACCCATTCCCGCATCTCTAGATTCGTAAAGGCCTTATTGATTGCTTTTAGGGTGGTTCGAATGATACTCAAAAACTCTCTTCGTCTCTCTCCACTAATTTCGATTTCAATTTTTTGACTGTCTTTATCTAAAATAACATTGGCCCTACTTTTAAAGACAACTGGATCGTGTAGCACCATACCCGTTCGCCATACCTGATCATTGTACAGGTATTTATGAAGCTCGACAATTAGCTTGGGAAGGATGGATGGCGGTAGAAAATCAGGATATTCAATAATAAAGCGAAGCACAGCTTGGTCGGATTCAAAAACAAAAGGCTGTTGTTTGATGGGCAGTAAATCTGGAACGATAAATGTTTTTCGATTCAAAGCATAAACCAATTTGAACTCTTCCATGATATCCACGATAAACATAAACTTGTCCGTGGGGATTTTCATCTTTGCGTATAGTCTACCTTTTTGGGTAAAGTAGGGATCATTGATGATTTTTTCTAAATCCTTTAAATGAAACTTTCCATTGGCCTTACTGACCTTAGGAGAATTAATGATCCGATAAACAGCATTGGTTAACCACAGCGGATTCAATACTTGAGTATTGTGCCAGGATAGTTTATCATAGTTCAAAACGATCCCTAAATCATGTAAAAAGCCAAGCAGGATTTTCTGGCTCATGACATCAATTACCTTTTTTTGC
>JBCCSR010000244.1:0-7079 GCA_039199865.1 Bacteroidota bacterium | reverse complement strand
CTTCTTTACGAAAAATTAAGGGAATTTCATTGGACAGGGTGTCACGAAGAACACCTCCAAAAACTGCGGATACCGTTCCCATCATCACGGCAATAACGGGGGATAAGCCCAGTCCAAGGGTCTTTTGTAGGCCCAAAATGGTGAATAAACCGATGCCGACTGTGTCGAAAAGAAAAAAAGTACGCCGCAATTGCTGGATGCCTTTTTTAAACAAAAAGGCAAAGCCAATACCGATTCCAATCATCAAAAGATAATTGAGATCTTTCATCCAACCCACCGGTTGGCTACCGATCAGGACGTCCCGAATGGTCCCACCTCCTACCGCTGTTACAAAAGCAATCACCGAGGCTCCGAAGACATCCATCCGCTTATTGGCCGCAGCGAGTGCGCCGCTGATGGCAAAAACTAAGGTCCCCAACAAATCGATGATATAGATCAAAGTCATGCGGGAAAGGTACAAAATCATGAACATTTCGTGAGGTTTCTGCAAGACTTATCTATTAGCTTTGTAGTCGATTAGAAGTTGATGTTAAATAAAAATTAAAGCCCAGACGAATTAAACAAAGCACGGTTCTAATGCATTTATTCCTCGACTCGATTGATTAATTTTGTTTGAATCAAAATTCTAGATAATGAAACATTTCCTTTGTTTGCTTATGATTTTTTCGCTGGTCACAATTGGCTGTAGTCAGCAGGATAAAAGTTTGTCGACCACCAAGTCGAAGAAAAACCCAACCATTGCCAATTATTTAAAAGGAAAAGATTACTCCACTTACAAAGTGGCTACCTTCGCAGGTGGTTGTTTTTGGTGCGTGGAGGGAGCTTTTGAACGCATTAATGGGGTCGTCGATGTAATCAGTGGATATTCCGGTGGAGAAAGTCCGCATCCTACTTATAAAGAGATTGGTACGGGAAGAACCCGACATGCCGAAGCGGTTCAGATTTATTATGACCCTAGCCTGGTCACTTTTGAGACATTACTAGAAGTACTTTTCGTGGCCCATGATCCGACTCAAGTAAATCGGCAAGGAAATGACGTAGGACCACAATATCGCTCCGCAGTATTCTATCACAATGAAGTGCAAAAACAGAAAACAGAAGCGGCCATTAAGGCCCTGAATGCATCCGAAAAGTGGAGCAACCCAGTGGCGACGGAGGTGAGTCCCTTCAAAGAATTTTGGGTGGCAGAAGATTACCATCAAAACTTCTATGAACTCAATCCCAATCAAGGCTATGTCCGGGCAGTCAGCCGAGTACATGTAGAAAAAGTAAAGAAAGTGTTCAAAGATATTTTGAAAGAAGAGTACAAAAAAGGGAAAAGATAGCTTTTCCACCAACACATCACAAGTCTGGCAAGATTTGTGGTGTGTTATCCTTATCCACTTATCAAGTCTTATTCTATATTTCGAATTTAGACTGTCACAGAAAAGGCCAATTTCATTGTTTCACTTGGCAAGCTTGGTCTACTATTTGTTATACTAGCAATGTGACCACAAATAAATTGTCATCATATCCCCTAAATTTCATTCTCTCTCCTTTGTAATTCCGTATCTAAAGAGCTTAAAAATCAAACATTACCCCTCTTTAATTCATTAAATTAAAGAGAACCCACATGAAACCCAAAGTTCTACAGTTTACATTCGCTCTATTTTTTATCGCGTTACAGTTTTCTACATTTTCTCAAAATCTTCCTTACGGTACCGCCGTGACTGGTAATATTACAAGTCTTGGGCAAGTAGATACCTACACTTTTAATGGTACTGCTGGAGACGTAGTGCTGATTAGAATGCGTGGGAAATCTGGTGGGGTAGATGGATGTATCGAATTGTTCGATCCCAATGGCAATAGCATTGCCGCAGATTGTGACGATGGTGGCCTAGTTAAAATTGATGGCTTGGCTTTACCCACAACTGGCCTCTATACCATCAAAGCTCAAGATTCTGGAGATAATGATAAAGGAAACTATGGCATCGCCTGCCATGTCCTCAATAATCCCGCAATGACTACTGCGATGGCTTGTGGTGATGATTTGATGGAAGCATTGGAACACAATGCAGAAATTGATGCCTATCACTTTAGCGCCAAAGCGGGGAATCAGATCTGGATTCAGATGCGAAGTGCAGCTTCTAGCCTCGAAGCACAATTGGAGTTGTACGATGCCAATGGAAATCAAATTGCCAGTGGCAATACGGCTGTGGGTTTAACGACGATCAAAGATCTGACTTTAGCAGAGGATGGAAACTATACCATCATCGCGATGGATGAAAATGGGAATGACTTGGGCTATTATGGGCTTTCTCTCCAAATTATTAATGACAGTAATTGTGCGGAAGCCATCAGCTGTGGCCTCACTTTGAGCAGAGATATTGGACTGATTGCAGAGGTAGATGCCTACACTTTTACGGCAAGTACTAGCGATCACATTTTGATCAATATGGTTAAAAACAATCCTTCCATAGAATCGGAGCTTGAATTGTATGGACCTTCCGGCGAATTGGTGTCAGCGGATGCGCCCGCAGAGGGAATGGCAACGATTGAACTCAACGGTTTACCAGTGGATGGGGAATACCTATTGCTGGTAAAAGACGGAAAAGGAAATGATACGGGGACTTACTCGCTTTCCCTCCAAATGTTGAACAATAGCAATTGTGTAGAAACCATCGAGTGCAATACGCTGAGTTTGACGACTGATTTGGAATTGGGAGGAGAGATTGATATTTATGCCATTGAGTTGGCTCAAGGAGATGTTTTCAACGCGAGAATGCGAGGAGTACTAAACGGGATTGACAGTTATTTAAAACTCATTGGTCCAGATGGTACCTTGTTGGTAGAAGACTACGCCAACTCTGCCATGGCGGAAATCGTCGATTTTGTCCTGCCAGCAGACGGTCTCTATTCCCTACTTGCAACAGATCGAAATGGGAATGACATCGGAGACTATGGCATTTCTATTTACACGGTGCCTGCACCAAGTGTTTGTAGCATCCAGTTGGATTGTGAAACGAGTACTTATGAGGCTGCGCTGACCAATTTTGCGGAAGCAGATGTCTACACCTTTAGTGGAAAAGAAAGACAAGTGCTGACCATTGTGATGGAAGAAGTTGATATCGCCCTAGAACCTTCGATGAAACTTTACGGTCCAAATGGTGCCTTGCTTGCTGAGCAGCAGAAATCGCTACATGCCGACTTTACTTCATTTGTGTTGCCAGCGGATGGTCTCTACAGCGTAGTAGCAACGGATAAAAATGGAAATGATATTGGTGCTTATACCATCAACTTTACTTTAGATAATGAAAATGGAACGACTACCTGTGCAACTTGTGATGATGGTGTACAAAATGACGATGAGACGGGAGTAGATTGTGGAGGTGCCAACTGTCCAGACTGTTGCCCACCTGAAGGCACACAGTGTATTCTTTGCCCAGAAGATTTGACCATTACCTGCCCAGAATCGGAGGAGGTAGACGCACCAAAGCCAGTCTGGGTGCAGGGAGCGGGGACTTATGATATGACGATCAGGTTTAATGATTTTGTCGCCGACTCGGGCAATTGCCAATTTGGTAACATTACTTTTGATAATGGATGTGTGGGGATCAGAACGGCTTGTTGGAATAGAAGAATGAAATTTACACCGGAGTTTGCCACTTGTGGAGGACCGCTACCAGATTTACCCTTTACCATTGATTTTGGAAATGGCTTGAAAGTAGCTTTTGATGCTAATGGTGATCCAACGGTATTGCCCAATGCAGAGCTCAATACGGTAAATGATCAGATCGATGCTTGGTTAGCGGAAGCGACTTCAGCTGAAGACTGTGATTTAGTGAGCATCACTCACGATTACAATGCGGACTTGACCATTGCTGAATGTGATGGAAGCCAAGTGGTTACGTTCACTGGAGTTGATGTTTGTGGAAATGTATCGACCTGTACAGCAACTTTGACGCTAACGGATGGTACGCCCATTTGTCCTGACTATGGTACGCCATGTGATGATGGAGATATCAACACGTTCAATGATATAGAAGATGGAGCTTGTAATTGTGCTGGAGCACCGTATTGCGAATCAACTGGTGAAAATACGAGCTATGAATACATTGCCTACGTTGCACTTAACGACCTATCCAATCAAACGGGAGATGATCAAGGCTATGGAGATTATACCGGTTTGAGCACAGATTTGATGCAAGGAACGGGCTATACGCTGCAATTAACGCCAGGTTTTACCGAAGATAGCTATGTAGAGCATTGGAATATATGGGTGGATTGGAATCAGGATGGATCCTTTGCCGAAGAAGAAAGAGTATTAAGTGCTGCTTCATCTGAAAAGATTGAGGAGACAATTGAAGTGCCCAGCAATGCTTTATTGGGGAATACCAGAATGCGCGTTTCGATGGCCTATCTCGATGAAGGAGAAGAGGCCAACCTTAGTCCTTGTGACGCACTTTCATATGGAGAAGTAGAAGATTATACCGTGAATTTGATTCTATTTACTTGCCCTGAAGCAGGGACTGCTTGTGATGATGGCAACGAAAATACCATCGACGATGTGGAGGATGGCAATTGCAACTGTGAGGGAATAGCAGTGGAAGATCGCTGTGGGACGGGAACGATCAGCCGCGATGTTTTCCTCGGTGTGCCCGGATATCCATTGTCCAACATCGATTGGGATGCAACTCCAGATATCTCAGATGAAATGGAACTCTTTGAAATTCCGATCAATCAATACGAACATTACGGTACGCGATTGCGCGGTTACCTTTGTCCTCCAGTAAGTGGAGATTATACGTTCTGGATTTCCAGTGATGATAAAGGAGAGTTATGGTTAAGTTCAGATGACAATCCAGACAACATAGCATTGGTTGCCGAAGTCCCTGGTTGGACTTATCCCAGAGTTTGGAACAAATATCCAGAACAAAAGTCGGTAACGATCTACCTGGAAAAAGGACAATCCTACTACGTGGAAGCGTTCATGAAAGAGCATGAGGGATTGGACAATTTGGCGGTAGGTTGGCAGTTGCCCGATGGAACTTTGGAACGTCCGATTCTTGGCTCTAGTTTATCTCCTTATTTTGAGCCAGAGTCGAATGTATTCGATGACAACAACAATAACAATACGATTGTACCTAGTTTGTCTTCGGCAGAAATACAATTGTCTCCAAATCCTGCCAATGAAGTGTTGAATGTAGACGTATCTGATTTTATGGGTGAAAAAGTTCAGCTGAGCATTAGCAATAATATGGGACAAGTCATGTATGTTCAATCCATTGAAGAGGTCAACACCACAAGTATTAGTATAGATTTAAGTCAGCTGCCCGTGAAAAATGGTTACTATCAGGTAGCTGCCCAGTCATCCAAACAAGTAAGCGCAAAACCTTTGATCATTTCGAAGGGAGACCTGTAAGATTTTATTGAAATCGCTTTGAATTAAGAGCCTACCATTTTATTTGGTGGGCTTTTTCATTGGCTACCAGCTCGTACCTACCGCTTTTTGATTTTGTAATACTTATTGCCCTCCTTATCCTCTTTTTTGGTGGGTACCAATTTGTATTTTTCGGTTAATTCTTCCCAACCGACGACCTTCCACGCTTTGAGGATACGAAACCAGTCTTCGGAGCTGACGATGGCGTTTTTGAGATTGACATTACTTAGATTGGCTCCACTGAAGTAGGTGTCGGACAAATCAGTTTCGCTGAGGTCGGCATCCCTGAGATCGCAATCTTGAAAATTGGTCTTGTTTAGTTTGGCTTTTTTGAGGATAGACTGACTGAGGTCGGCATTGCGCAAATCGGCACCGGAAAGATCTGCTTTGGTAATTTCGGCTAAGTTGAGATAGGCTTTGCGTAAAGTGGCGTCTTTTAAACTGGCACCAACCAAATTGGCTTCCTGTAGATCCGCAGATTGTAGTTTAGCTTTGTTGAGGTTTGCCTCTCTGAGCATTACCTCTTCCATATTGGCATTGTTGAGTCTTGCACCCGCTAGGTAGGCATGACTCAGTTGGGCTTCTTCTAGGTCAGAGCGAGAAAACTTAGTATTTTCAAAAATTAGATCGTAGGTCGTGGTCGTGTCTAATCGACTATTGACCAGAGCCAGCAACAATTGTCCCCGCTCGGGACTAAGTGGCTTGCGAATGAGTCGATCGTTTTTGAGGTATTTGTAAGGCTTTAGAGATTGGCTCAAGGCCGTAATTCTACCAATTAATTCGAAACTTAGGGTGCGTGGGCCATCCTCTGACTTTTTAATTTCCTCATCTACTTTGTCCATAATATTGCTCATCAGAAAAACGAGGGAACTTCGGCGATCTGCTTCGAGTAATTCGGTCTGTTGAATGATTCGATTGTTTTGTTGTGCAACCAGTTGGTTTTGGTTTTGGAAAAGGGAGTTTTGATTGTTGAGCATACTATTTTGATTGCTCACCAAATCATTTTGTACATCCACTTTTGCATTTTGGGTTTTGAAGAGGTTGTTTTGTTCGTGAAACAATTGATTTTGGCCTTTGATCAGTTCGTTTTGCTGCTCGACTTGTTGCAATTGCAGACTAAATAAATCATTTTGAGTTTTGAACAAATTGTTTTGCTTACTGAGGATGATGGTTTGTACAAAGAGCACGAGCAGGGGAATGGCAGCAATCAAAACGGTGAAGATACCGATCCGGGTAATGCGCCAAATGAGGTGGGCGGAGACATCGGCAAACGTATCTTTGGATACCTTATCGGGCAACTCTCCGTAGAGGCGAAATAAACTACTTTTTAGGCCTTTACCAATAATCATAAAGGCAGCCTTTTTGCTGAACAAATAACGTTTGCTCTTCTTCCTGGCTTTCCGTCTACTCTTTTCTTTTGACAACTGTTGTTGAAGTTTGGCCACTTCATCTTCCAGCTTACGGATTCGTTCATTTGGCTGATCCTGCACCATAGTTTTTTCTTTTATATCGCACCAAAAACGCTTGAAAATTAAGGATATTTCCGGAAATTTTAGCAAAACTACCAAAAGAAAAGCGTATCCAGGCAACCCTTTCCAACCCTTTTACGTGCTAAAAAGAAAAAACTTAGTTATGAAAAGAAATGTAATCTCCTTCGTAT
>JBCCSR010000243.1:0-7082 GCA_039199865.1 Bacteroidota bacterium | reverse complement strand
TCGGAAGGCTTACATCGTTGAAGATACCAAACTAAAAGCGCTATTGATTCAATCGGAAAACTTGTTTGATGTCCTAGAATTCCAGGTCAATATTTTTTCTGTTGACATCCAGTTAGAGGAATTGAAAACCGCGGAAGATAATCTCGAACTTGATATTGCACAAACTGATTTGGCCTATGTGATCTATACCTCTGGTTCTACTGGAAAACCTAAAGGCGTAATGATCGAACACGGTAGCATCAAAAATACCGTTTTTGCTCAAATTGATGGTTTTGATATCAAATCGGAAGATCATTGTTTGCAGTTTGCTTCCTTCTCTTTTGATGCCTCTGTATCAGAAACCTTTACGGCCCTATGCGCTGGAGCAAGTTTGTACATTGTCAGCAAAAAGGTCAGAAGCAATCCAATGGAATTTGTTCAATACATGAATAACAATGCTATTCAGGTGGCGACCATTCCTCCGGCTTACCTCGATCAAATCGACGTGGATCAGCTCACTTGCTTGAAGACCTTAGTCACTGCGGGAGAGTCAGCAGTATACGAAAAAGCGGAAGGTTTCTTACGACACGGTACTTATCTCAACGCTTACGGACCAACGGAAGCAAGTATTTGTGCTACTATGTTTAAAGTGGCCAAAGGAGAAAAACTAAGCGATACTACCACGACCAACGTACCCATCGGTCAGCCAATAGCCAATGCGCAGATTTATTTGATTGACCAAAACGAAGAACTGGTTCCCGTGGGAGTAGTAGGTGAACTTTGTATCGGTGGAAATGGTTTGGCCCGTGGTTATCTTAATCGAGAAGCATTGACGGAAGAAAAATTTATCGCCAATAAATTCAATGTTGAGGCCTCAGATCGCATTTATAAAACGGGAGACTTGGCTCGTTGGTTGCCCAATGGCAATGTTGAATTCTTAGGTAGAATTGACCATCAAGTCAAAATTAGAGGTTTCCGAATTGAGTTGGAAGAAATTGAAGCAGTCCTGCAAAAAGCGCCAGCCTTTCAACAATGCGTAGTAGTAGCGAAAGGAGAACGAGTGGATGACAAACGACTGGTAGCCTACGTAGTAAGTGAAGGCGAATTTGATCGCAAAACCATCCAAGATTACCTCAAAGCACAGTTACCCGATTACATGGTGCCTAGCCAAATGATGAGTTTGGAGAAATTACCCATGACCATCAATGGTAAAGTAGACAAGAAAGCCCTTCCAGAGCCAGCCGCAGCGGATCTATCCAATGTAGTTTTCAAAGCGGCAAGTACAGATGCTGAAAAAGCGGTTGAAAAGATTTGGAAAGCCTTCTTGAAAATTGATGAAGTCGGAGTGAACGAAAACTTCTTTGATTTAGGTGGACATTCGTTGATGGCTGCCCGAGTCGTAGCTGCCCTCCAAGAACAACTTGGCTTGCAAGTCGCTTTGATCGATATCTTCAACTATCCAACGATTGCTCAACTGGCGGTGTTTATTGATCAACTCGAACCTACGGTTGGAAACATGACCATTACCGCAAGCGAGCGTCCAGAGCGCATTCCATTGTCTTATGCGCAAGAGCGACTTTGGTTCATCGACCAGCTCGAAGGAAGTGTCCATTACCACATGCCCGCAGTCTTGCGCTTCAAAGGGGAGCTCAATGCCTCTGCTTTAAAAATTGCCATTTCTTCTATCGTCAATCGACACGAGGTGATCCGAACGGTATTTGAAGAAGTAGAAGGCAAAGCCTATCAAAAGATCATGCCGATCAATCAATGGAAATTGAACTTTACGCCACTCAATGAGTTTGCTGGCGATCGGGATGCCTTTATTGCTGCCGAAATTGAACGACCATTTGACCTGAGTCAAGATCATATGTTGAGAGCCAATCTCTTGCAAGTTGCGGAGGAAGAATTCATCCTCGTATTTGTGATGCATCACATCGCTTCTGATGGTTGGTCGATGAGTATTTTGGTCGATGAGTTGATGGCAGGTTACAAAGCGGCGGTTAGAAATGTTGCAGCGAGTTTACCGGAGCTTTCGATTCAGTACGCGGATTATGCCCTTTGGCAAAGAGAGGTCTTGTCCAGCGAAGCGATGAGTGAAAAGCTAAAATACTGGCAAACTACCCTTGCAGATACGGAGCCATTGAATTTGCCAACGGATTATACCCGTCCAGCGATTCAGAGTAGCAATGGTCAGACTTTGGCGATGAACTTCGATGCCGAATTAGCGGAAGGTTTGAAAGCTATTGCCAAAGAAGAAGGCGTGACCCTCTTTATGTTATTGCTTTCAGCCATTAAAGTATTGATGTACAAGTACAGTGGACAAACAGACATCTGTATTGGTACGCCAATCGCCAACCGTCCTGAACAGCAAACGGAAGCCTTGATTGGTTACTTCCTCAACACTTTAGCGCTACGTACGGATTTATCTGGTAACCCTGCTTTTACGAACTTATTGAATCAGGTGAAAAATATTAGTTTAGAAGCCTATAACAACCAGGAAGTACCATTCGAAAGAATTGTTGATCTAGTAGAAAGCGGTAGAGATCAAAGTCGAAGCCCAATTTTCCAAGTGATGTTTGTTTTGCAAAACACTCCGGAAATGGCCGCTCTACAATTGAGTGATGTAGAAGTGTCTGCCGTGGAATTTGAAGATACTACTGCACTATTCGATTTGACTTTTAATCTTGCCGAAACCGAAACCGGTTTAGACCTAAACTTAGTTTACTGTACCGATTTGTTTGCCGCCTCTACGATTCAAAATATGATGGCACATTTCGAGGTGTTGTTGCGCGGGATTTGTGCCAACCGACAAGCGGAGATTGATCAGTTGTCTATCCTTTCTTCTGCTGAAGAAGCGCAATTGCAATCTTTCCTCAATGCACCAGTGGACTATCCAAGAAATAAAACCATTGTCAACTTGTTTGAAGATCAGGCCGCACTCCGTCCTGAACACGTTGCCCTTTCATTCGAAGGAGCAAGCATGACTTATCGTGAGTTGAATGAACGCGCCAATCGCTTCGCTGCCTATCTAATGCAGCAAGGAGTTGAAGTAGAGGATTTGGTGAGCATTTGTCTCCAGCCATCTTTCGAGATGATTGTCAGTATCTTGGGGATCATTAAGGCCGGAGGAGCTTATGTGCCAATCGATCCCGATTATCCACAAGATCGAATCAACTACATCATTGATGATGCGCAGGCTCGATTCATTGTCAGCGAATTGGTCCATGCCGATTTGTTTATTGAACATGCCAATGCGCAGACCATCTTCATCGATGAGCAAAAAGAGGCCATTGCACAATGTCCTGGTCACAATCCAGAAGTAGCATTGACTGCCGAGAATCTTATCTACGTCATTTACACTTCTGGTTCGACTGGTAAGCCTAAAGGCGTATTGCTAGAGCACCGCAATTTGGTTAGATTATTTGTCAATGACCAAGCACTCTACGACTTTGGTGAGCGAGATGTTTGGACCATGTTCCATTCCTTCTGTTTTGACTTTTCCGTATGGGAAATGTATGGAGCCCTCTTGTTTGGTGGTCAACTGATCGTAGTTCCCAAAGAAGTAAGGAAAGACACCAATGCTTATGCCGCTTTACTTCACAACAACGGTGTAACGGTCTTGAATCAAACACCCGGTGCCTTCAACCTGCTTCAGGAAAGCTATTTGGCTACTTTTGACAAAACAAATATCCGTTACGTCATCTTTGGTGGGGAAGCGTTGAATCCAACACAATTGCAAAATTGGAACAAGGCATTTCCGAATTGCCATTTGATCAACATGTACGGTATTACGGAGACTACGGTTCACGTAACTTACAAAGCGCTTTCTGCCGCAGATTTACAATTGAGTAATAGCAACATCGGTCGCGCCATTCCAACCCTAGATACCTATGTCCTTGATCCCGCGGGTAATCTTTGCCCCCTTGGAGTCAGTGGAGAATTGTACGTTGCTGGTGATGGTTTGGCAAGAGGTTATCTCAACCGACCAGAATTGACTACCGAGCGATTCATCGAGCAGGCCAATGGCCAAAGATGGTACCGAACGGGTGATTTGGCCAAGTGGTCGAGCGAGGGAGAATTGGAGTATTTGGGTCGAATTGATCATCAAGTGAAAATCCGAGGATTCCGCATTGAGCTCGGTGAAATTGAAGCAGTCTTGTTGCAGTCCACCGCCGTCAACCAAGGAGTGGTACTCGCCAGGGTAGATACGAATGGCAACAAACGCTTGGTGGCCTATGTCGTTCCCGAGGGAACCTTCGATCGAGCAAGCATCCTGAACGACTTGGGTACGCAATTGCCAGATTACATGGTGCCCGCAATTATCGTCGAACTGGATAGCATGCCACTGACCGTCAATGGTAAGATCAATAAAAAAGCATTGCCCGAGCCGGATGTAGCCGGTACTTTGACCACTGATTTTATCGCTCCCAGAAGCGAGTTCGAAACAAGCATGGCGAATATTTGGTCGGATTTGCTCAACGTAGAAAAAGTAGGCGTTCACGACAACTTCTTCGAATTGGGTGGAGACTCCATCATTACCATTCAAGTGATCAGTCGTGCCAAGCGAGCAGGTATTCAGTTGAAGCCACGAGACCTGTTCCAATACCAGACCATTGCCGAGTTAAATCAATTGGTTGAACAAAACAACTGGACGGTACAAGCAGAGCAAGGACAACTCACTGGAGAAGCGGCTTTATTGCCCATCCAAAAATGGTTCTTCGATAATGAAACTGCGCTCCATCATTACAACCAAGCAGAGTTGCTAGAGCTCGATAAAAACATTGATGCCTCTACACTAGCCACAGTGAGCAATGCCTTGCTGGCACAACATGATGCCTTGCGTTTCAATTACCAAAATACAACGAATTGGACACAGTACTACGGCTCCACCAAGGAAGTATTCGAAACAATTGATTTAAGTAAAGTAACCAAGGCGAAATGGGAAGAGACCGTCAGTAAACTTTGTCGAGAATACCAGCAAAGTCTCAATATCGAAAAGGGTGAGTTGATGAAAGTCGTCTTGATCAAGACGCCAAAACGAGAAGAACGAAACCGACTCTTCATCGTGATCCACCACCTTGCAGTTGATGGCGTGTCTTGGAGAATCTTGATCGAACAAATGGAGTTGGCACTTGCTGCGGTACAAAACGGAGATCCCATTGACTTTGGTAGCAAATCAAGCTCTTACCGCGAATGGGCCGATGCTTTGACCACCTATGCGCAAACACCAACGGTATTGAATCAATTGCCTTACTGGGAAGAAGTAGCGGAAAATTATCAACCATTGCCCATTGACTTGGAGGAAGCCAATACTTTAGCCAAAGATGTCCAAACGGTGGCGATCAACTTGAGTGAAGAGCTGACTCAAGCCTTGTTGCAACAAGTGAATCAGGCCTATCATACTGAGATCAATGACATCCTTTTGGCCGCATTGGCGAAGACCCTCAACGGATGGGCTGGACGTAAAAATCTGGTTATCGGTTTGGAAGGACACGGCCGAGAAGATCTATTCAAAGCCCTGGATCTGTCTAGTACCGTTGGATGGTTTACCAATCTTTATCCAGTGGCACTGGAGACGACTTCTTCAATGGATGCTTCTAGCTTGATTAAAAATGTAAAAGAACAGTTGAGAACTGTCCCTGGAAAAGGAATGGGTTACGGATTGTTGAAATATTTGAATCAAGACGAAGCGGTAAGAGCACGTCTCAGCAATACGCAATGGGATGTCGTATTCAATTACCTCGGACAAATTGATAACTTGGTGAACGAAAACTCAAGTTTTCAAGCTGCTCAAGAAGATGCTGGCAATCCATTGGCCGATGAATATGCATTTGATGCAAGGATGGACATCAGTGGTCTGATAGCCAATGGTAGGCTCAATTTGAACTGGGTTTTCTCCAACCAACAATACGAAGTCGAGACCATCAATCAACTAGCAGTTGCTTATCTACAAAACCTTACGGAGTTAATTGAGCACTGTGTAGCGAAGGAAGATGCAGAACGTACGGCTTCTGATTATGGCTTAGCGCCAATGGTCGATACCCAAAGTTTGGATGCCTTCCTCAACATGGATTGGAACGGCCAAACTTTGAAAGATCAGATCCGTTCTGTCTATCCGTTGAGCCCAGTACAAGAAGGGATGTTGTTTCACGGTTTGTATGATCAAGCCTCTAATGCCTACGTTGTACAACACCAATTCCATCTTCCAGAAGGTCTAGATCTCAATGCCTTTAAAACTGCCTTCGAATGGGTCTTGAACCAGCACAGTATTCTACGTACGGGTTTCTTCCATGAGCAGTTGAGCATTCCCGTACAGTGTGTCTTCAATCATGTGGAATTGCCATTTGAGGTCCAAGATTATACCATGCTTTCCGGCGCGGCCTTAACTCGTGAAATTGGCTTGTTCATGGAGGCAGATCGTCGCAAAGGTTTCGACTTTACGGCTGCACCACTGATGAGATTGACTTTTATCAAAGTGGACGATGAGGCCTATAAAATGATTTGGACTTGCCACCACATTTTATTCGACGGTTGGTCAATGCCGATCATCATGCAAGAATTGCTGACGGCCTACGAGGCATTGGTACAAGGGAATGCACTCGAAGCACAGACGGAGGATTTGTTTGAAGACTACGTTCGCTATATCAACAGTAAAGAGGAAGCAGAAGAAAAAGCCTTCTGGACCGATTACCTCCGTACTTTTGAAAGTCCAAGCCTAATTCCTTTTGTCAGCAAAACATTGGATCGCAATAAAGGAAAAGGTCAGTTGAGTATTGAAACCCTCTTGCTCGATGAAACTTATACCGAGAAGATCCGTCAGTTTGCTCAAGAGAATCACATTACTGTAAATACTCTAGTCCAGGGAGTTTGGTCACTATTATTATCCAAATATACCGGAGGTGATGCGGCTACCTTTGGAGTAACGGTTTCAGGACGTCCAGGCGACTTGTCGAAAGCAGAACAAAGAGTTGGCGTCTTTATCAACACCTTGCCGCTACACGTTAGTGCTCAAGCCAGTGATGAAGTATTGCCTTGGTTGGCCCAAATCCAAAACGGACATACGGCGGCTAGAGAATACCAATACACTGCACAAAGTGATATTC
>JBCCSR010000242.1:0-7102 GCA_039199865.1 Bacteroidota bacterium | reverse complement strand
TGAAAATTGCTTTGAATACAATTGTACAAGTTCCAAAAGGCCGTTGTATATCCAAATCCGCAATACGGAGGATGGCTACATCGAAGTCAGAAACAACATTCAACCGAAGCTCAGAGCAATCGAATCTAGGGGGGATAGCTTGGACTTATTGACAAGGAGATACCGGTTGATGGGCATTCCTGCAGGCATCCTCCGCGAAAAGTTTCCCGATCAATTTAGTGTTAAACTGAGATTGATCCCCTAGAGGGGTGGGCGGGGAAGATAAGGGCCCACGGTCCCCTTGTTCAATACAGGCAGCATCTTGTTCAGTTCACTTCAAATTACGCTCTGGCCCATCGATAATTCTCTGATATTTGAAGTGTTCAAATGAAATGACTGACTTTAAAATAATTGAATAATGAAAAGGATTTTTTTGTGGTTTGTCTTCACATCCTTAATAAGCGATTTGGTTCCAGGTCAGAAGCGGTAGAAGATCGAAGCGAAAGAAGAGCAGGCCGACGAGAACGAACACAACAACGTAGGAATAGGAACTGGCCAGGCATTATCAACGAGGATGGACTAGAGATCCGCATCCCTAAATTTATCTTATTATTTATCAACCATAAATCATTTAAAATGAAAATTGTATTCATGTGCTGCATTCTTTTTTCGACCCTAACGATGAATGCGCAACCATCAATAGCTGGTACCTGGAATACTGGCAAAGACAATACTAAAGTTGAAATTACAGAAGTCAATGGTGTTTACGAAGGCAAGATTGTTGCTTCGGACAATGACAATGCTCCCATAGGAAAACAGTTGCTCAAAGAGATCAAATCAGTGGACGGAGAATGGAAGGGAAAATTGTTTGCGGCTAAAAGAGGAAAATGGATGGACGCTGTTTTAAAAGAAGAAGACAGCCAGTTAAAGGTTACGGTAAAGGCAGGTTGGAAACGCAAAACGATCAAGTGGGCGAAAGAATAGGTGACACTAAAGCTGGAAAGAAGCAGTAGGCAACAAGCAAAATTCAATTCAAAGGGAAGCGTCCAGATTCGAAACACAGCATTGAGGGCTAATGGTCAGCTGGCGTTTTGATTCTGGATTCGACCCTCATTAAGCCTTCTTCTCTGAACGCTAAAGATTTTTAACCAACTTTAATCAATATGATACCGACAATTCATCAGTATTCAATCGTAGTTGTATTACTATTATTTAATTTCAATAGCTTAGCCCAAGATACGGAACTCTTTAAAATCCAGTCTACCTACTATCCCAGTCAAGCGGTTGAAGCCTCTTCGATCGATGGCGCAATTGGCTTTTGGGAATGGAGCGGACATCTCGCCATTCCACAAGTGTTTAAGAGCAAAGGAATGCTGTTGATTCACAAATTGGGCTACCGCAATTTGAGGGTGGTCATGGAAGGGAATTTTACCAATGCGGTGGCAGAAGTCAACAAACATTATCACAGTGTTTTTTATAATTTGACTTGGGTGAAAATCTTAAATCCCAAATGGCGGCTGCTGGTTAATGTAATGCCCACCCTCGCTTCGGACTTTACGGAATCATTAAGTGATCGCGACTTTTTATTTCAGGCCAGTGCAATGGCAATACTTGCCAAAAGTGAAAAAATCAAGTACGGATTTGGACTGGCCTACACCACCCGCTTTGGTCGACAAATCATCATGCCAACTGCCATGCTCAACTATACTCGTCCAAAGATGACTGTTGATGTCTTGTTGCCCAGCAAGCTGTCCATCCTGTTCAACACGCACAAGCATTTTCACTTTGGCTTGGAAGCTACATTGGATGGTGGCTTGTTCAACAATAATGGGGAAGTGCCAATCGTAAATACCCTGATTGACGAGGCGGGGTATAGTCGCTTGAACTTAGGGCCTACCCTCGTATTTCAACTAAAAGATGCGATAAGAATTCATCTGACCGGAGGAATGGCGGTCGGTAGAAGGTTAGACTTGATTGACGGCACAGAGGAAGTCCTTGATCGAACGCCAGAGGATGGTCCCTTTTTCAGGGTGGGATTTTCTTTTCGTCCTCAAGGGAAGCGGGGGGAGTAGATCGTCCGATAGTTGAAGGAGACAATCTACTACCACCCAACACAAGCAAATGCTACATGATTCAATTGGCATATCGACTTACTTCGCTTTTAAAATACCTTCATCAATCAACACTTGAAAAGAATCTTCCATGGTTTCTTGCAGTGGCCTGAAGGTCATGCCCAGTTCTTGCTTTATTTTGGAATTGTCTGCTCTCCAAGGAATATTTACATTATTCTTGATAAATCTTCTTGTGAACAACCGATTGGTCATGGGGCCAACAAGCATCAACAACCATTTGGGCAATGCTTTTTTGGGGAGTGGAAATTGATGGCCATACTTGGGGAGCAATACCGCAGCCATTTCGAGAAAATTGGTTTCATGGGCGGCAGTAATGTATCTCCCTTGAGCTGCTGGAGTAAATCCAGCTCGGTAGTGCGCCTCGGCCACATCTCTGACATCTACTACTCCCAGGCCCATCTTTGGGGCACCCATCTTCATTTGTCCATCCCCCAACATTTTGGTAACATTGGCACTTTCAGAAGTCGTGTTTTGGGGATTGAGAGGAGGCCCCATCACCAAACACATATTGATGGTCACTAAATCCCATTGCGTTTGTGCTTTTTCAATTTCCCAGGCTTTTTTCTCGGCCAAGGTCTTGGAATAGGAATAGGGTTGATATTCAAGAGAGGCCGTTGTGTTCCACACTGCTTCGGTCAATTTTCCACCCGGAGCATTGACGGTATCAATGGCATCCGAATAAATGGCGGCACAGCTGCTGGTCACCACCACTCTTTTCACTGATGCGACTTCCTTTGCTGAGTTGAGTACGTTTTCGGTGCCGAGCACAGCAGGTTCTATCAATTCCTTTTGGGGATCTTTTACATTCGTTGTAAAAGGGGAGGCCGTATGATATACCAGCTCGCATCCTTCCATTGCTGCCTTGTAAGAGCCAGGCTTTAATAAATCGCTGGCAAAGAATTTGATGGTGCCATTGCCTTTGTTGGCTGCCTCTTTGAGATGGATGATTTTCTTTTCGTTGCTTGGATTTCTTACTGCTGCGTGGACCGTCAACCCTTGGTCTAATAATTTTTTGACAAGCCAACTGGCGACATAACCGTTTGCTCCGGTCACCATTACGGGCTTTGATTGATCTATGATTGGATTCATTTGAATTGATTTGAGCAATTGGTCAGAATAATGAATAAGCAGTGGCCACTATTTTTCTCCTAATTGGGCATCAAAAGTCCTGATGATGCTCGGAAAAAATGACTGTTACTTGGGCGAATCACTATTTTTGATCAATTGCAAGTTGTTTAATAATCATGGGATAAAGATGATCAGATGATTTGATTTCAACTAACACGAAACGCGGGAGGAACAACACAAAATACGGATTTAATTTAGGTTGCGATAAATGACCGGGGTTTGACCCGTTTTGGATTTGAAGAGCCGGGTAAAATAATGCGGATAATTAAAGCCCAATTGATAGGCGATTTCGCTGACAGACTGTTCGGTGCCTAGCAACAAACGCTTTGCCCTTTCAATCACAAAATCATTAATGTGGTCCTTGGGTTTTCTACCCGTTTCCTTCTTGATGAGGTCACTAAAATAATGGGGGGATAAATGGGCAAGATGGGCAAAGTACTGAATGGAAGGCAAGCCTTTGTCGAGTTGTTGATCCGCTTTAAAATAGTTGCTCAATGCACTTTCAAATTGCGAAACCGTATCATTGCGCTGACTGATGCGGGTGTTGAACTGGCGTTCATAAAAACGGAGACAATAATTTAACAGCAGTTCAATATTGGAAACGATGACCCTTTGACTGTGGTTGTCAATTCGTTGTTCGTACTCATGCTGGATATTGGCAACAGTAGTGTAGATCGTCTTTTCTTCGTTTTCGGATAAATGCAGGGCCTCCACCACATCGTATTTAAAAAAAGAATAATCCTCCATTTGGCCACCCAAATTGGTACGGTGGATTAAATCGGGGTGAAAATAGAGCATCCATCCTTGTAGCTCCCCCTTTTGAATTGTTTTTGTGGGCGTATACACTTGGCCAGGGGCCGAAAATACCATCACTCCTTCCTCAAAATCAAAAGAATGTCTTCCGTATTCCACCCCACAACTCTTATCTTTCAGGGCAATCATGTAGAAATCATAAATGACTTTTGCGCCAATTTCTTTTTCCATAACTTGGATCTCCGCAGCATCAATCAGCGAAATCAAAGGATGTTTGGGCTTGGGAAATTCCAGTAAGCGATGCAATTGACTGATGGATTCAATTTTGAGGATAGCCATGCTGCGATGAATGAATTAAGAATCTTAAGAATCGATGCTTGAAGTATCAAAGTTCTTGCTTTTATTTGGATTCTACTAACACAAAACGCAGATGGATCAACACAAATCGTTTTTGAACCGTGATTTCGTATGACTTATGGACATCTTGAATTGATTTGCTTTTGTTTAGAACAACTTCTTCTTAGAAATGGTTATCCAACTATGATTTGGATGATCATAAAAATAGCTAAAGATGATAGAGACCTTTGTTGAATACCCAATTTTATTGTTATTCACAGTCGGTGCAATTGGAACGCTCTTGGGTAATGTGTCTATTAGAGGAAATTCCTTAGGCCCTGCGGCCATTCTTTTTACGGGATTAATATTTGGAGCATTAGACCAAAGACTGCAAATTCCTCAGGTTATCCTCTTTTTGGGATTGTCCATCTACGTTTATTCCATTGGACTAAGTTCGGGGCAATCTTTTTTCCAAACCTACAAGAGAAATGGACTTCGAGATTTGAGTTTTATCCTATTCATTTTTATTTTTTCGGGAAGCATCACCGTATTTACATGGTGGCTATTGGAATTATCGGCCGCATCAATTGTAGGGGTGTATGCTGGGAGTAATACCAATACTGCAGCTCTAGCGGGCTTGGTCGACTATTTTGGTAAGACCTATTCAGACACGGTCACTTTAGAGGGATTAACGGAGGCAACAGTAGTGGGTTTTTCTTTTTCGTATCCAATGGGAGTGCTAGGGGGCATGATTGCAATTGCTGTAATGGAAAAAGTTTTCAAGATCAATTATCAGGCAGAAGCCAAGCAATTGAGAAAATTGTATCCGACTGCACAAAAGCTGGAGCGAATTACTGTAAAAGTGACCCAATCTACTACCCTAAATAAAACTTTAAGAGATTGGGTAAAAGAAAATGATTGGAAACTTTCTTTTGGTAGATTGTACCGAGAAAATCAAGTGGACCTCATCCATTGGGATACTAAATTTGAAGTAGGAGATTATTTTACCGTTGTTGGAAATGAAGAAGATTTGGAGGCTTTAATCAATATCATGGGAGAACGATCTGAGTCGCATTTTGGTGACGAACAATCCCTATTTCAGGCCATTAGAATTTTTGTTTCCAACTCAGATGTAGCAGGACGTTCGATTGCCTCTTTGAGCCTCAAAGAAAAATATAATGCTACGATTACCAGAATAAGGAGAGGGGATATAGATATGATCGCGACCCCTGATACCCAACTGAAGTTGGGCGATAGAATCCGATTGATTGCCGCCAAAGAAGACATCGATGCCTTGTCTCAGTTTTTCGGAGACTCTTATCAAACTGCTAGTAAAGTCAATATGTTTTCATTTGGTTTGGGAATAGGGATTGGCTTGTTGTTGGGAACGGTAGAGTTCAATTTTGGTGGCGGCTTAACTTTTCAATTGGGCTATGTGGGCGGCGTATTGATCGTGGGGTTGATCTTAGGCGCAATTAGACGAACCGGAAGTATTGTGTGGGAATTGCCTTACTCCGCCAATATCACTTTACAACAAATTGGTTTGATCTTTTTACTTTCGGTAATCGGAGTCCGTTCTGGTAATTCATTTGTCAATAGCTTTTCTATCGAGGGGATTTGGTTATTTTTTGGAAGCATTATCATTAGCCTCAGTACAGCATTTTTCATCTTGTATGTCGGCTACAAAATACTTAAGATTCCTTTTAGTTTTTTGCTCGGAATGGTAGCCAACCAACCTGCCATCCTAGAATTTGCGGAAGCTAGAACCAAAAACAAAATTCCAATGCATGGCTATGCGCTAATGTTTCCGATTGCTTTGGTCTTAAAGATTTTATTGACTCAGGTACTTTTCATTGTTTTGAGCTAGGTATCGCCAGTTCATTTTTCAACCTTGCACTTCCGTAAATGGAGGTCGCTAAAAAGGTAGGAAATCCACCCAAAATATTTCAAACTTTTAAGACGAGTTCTCATTTTACCCTTGGTATGGCTTTGCCGAGGTGCCCGCCTCGTTGATGATATTGCCCGCCTCACCCATATTTAGCTTATGACTGCTCCAAAAGCAGATGACCTTTGCATCGTGATTTCACCGAGTCCTTTTTTCTCAACCATGAAAATTTTTAATTGATGACATTATTTTCAAAATTTTTGTTGGCCTGCTTTGTTCTTGCAACTTCAATCCATGTCGATGCCCAAACGGCCGAGGGGACCGACTCCGATGCTCGTTTTAAAATTGGGATAGCACTTGGATTGAATGCACCAACTTTAATTTCTAGCTATACGGACCCCAGCCTTGAACCCAATTCACAACTGCGCCCGGCTTATCATTTTGGCATCACTACTGACTATGTATTGAATAAAAAATACGCTCTGGGGGGAGGCGTGTTTTTGAGCTCCAAAGGATACAGCAATGCTGATTTGAGTGGCGATGATATGGAGCGGTTTACCATTGACTACATAGAAATACCCATACAGTTCAACTACCATTTTTATGACCGTTTCCGGCTATCTGTCGGACCTTATTTTGCTCTTGGCTTGGGAGGCGACAATTATGGGAGGATTGACGGGATCGATGTAGAGAAAGTGAACTATGTACCAAAATCAGGCGATGTCAGCGCCAGTGATTTAGAAAGCGATGAAATCCCATTTCGGCTTTTTGATTTTGGACTTAGTCTAGGGATAGGATATCAGGTATATAAAAATTTTTCTGTTCAGATAGGCTATTCACGTGGCCTTATAAGCATCAACAATACCATTGTTGGCAATGCTGTCATCAG
>JBCCSR010000241.1:0-7105 GCA_039199865.1 Bacteroidota bacterium | reverse complement strand
GAATTTTTTCATGTGCTTTTATTTAGACATTCGCTTTCGTATCTGTTTCTAGTTTTTCTAGTTCTCGATCAAAATGTTTGATCAAACTTTTGGGTAGTTTTTGGGCTAGGGATTCCATTTTTACTTTTACAAGCTCCAGTTCGTTCCATTCTCTGGTCATCAAATGATATTCATAAAGATAAAAATAGCCAAGATATTGTACCAAAGCCAATTCGTCCTCTGTAATCTTACGGAGTTGAGCCAGTGGCAAATCAGTCATGGGTTGTTCTCTTAATTTTTGGGCATTGGCTTGGGCCAAAGCTCCTTCAATCGCTTGGGCCTGGCCTCCATTTTTCAATCGCTGATAGCGCTTTCGATCGGTATAAAAAAGCCCCGTTTTTTCAGGTAAAGTAGTGGCCAATACAATCAACAAAGACATGAGGCCCGTAATAAAGAACAGCATCCGCATCACTCCCCCCGTCAAAACGGCCAAACACAAAGCAAGCAAAGCCAAGCCCAGAGAGGCCATGGGGCCTGCAAGCATTACCCGAGCCAGTTGCTCCAAAGTCTTTGGCGTGTATTCTGTCGGAGCAGTAGCCGCTACACCTCCAAAAAAATTCCAGTCGCGGTTGAAGTACACTTTTATACTCCTATCCTCTTCCCGTCGAATGCCCAAGAAACCAACTACAAAAAGCTGGAAATCGAAGCCCTGCCACAAGCCCATCAACAAATGCCCCAGTTCGTGGATGGCAATCACGGTAAAACACACCGAAAGCATTCCGGGAAGTAAAACCCAAGGCTGCTCGGGTTTTGCTGGCCAAAAGCTGGACAGCTGCTCCGAATTTTGCACCAAATGTCCAATGCCTATACCAAACAAGGCCCCAAGGGTCAAACAAATGATGCCTACAATTATTGTTCGAAGCATGGTGAAATCATTTTGGGGGACGCATAACAAGCCTAACTAATCCATCAACTGTATTTCGTTTTCCGTCTTCTACCGACTCATTGTAATAAAAGAATTATTCCGCAATTTGGTTGTCGAATTTTGATTTTAATGCACATTATTGTTTCTTGGGCAACCAAATCATTCGCCAACGTTTATGCCAACCATCGACCCTAAAAATACACCAACTGCTGATGTTCACCAATTTTTGTTAGGAGCTGTTTCCCCTCGCCCCATTGCTTTTGCCAGCACTATAGACGAGACAGGCAAAGCCAATTTGGCTCCCTACAGCTTTTTCAATTGTTTTAGTTCCAATCCACCCATTGTCGTTTTTTCCTCCAACCGGAAAGTGAGTGACAATACGACCAAGGATACCTTACACAATATTGAAAAAACCAAAGAGGTGGTCATCAATGTAGTCAATTATCAAATTGTTCGTCAAATGGCAGTCACCAGTATTGCGTATCCTGCCGATGTCAGTGAGTTTGAAAAAGCGGGGTTGACGCCAATTCCCTCCGATTTGGTAAGTCCCTTTCGGGTAAAAGAATCTCCTGCACAACTCGAATGCAAGGTAAAAGACATCATTGCCCTGGGCGATCAGGGCGGCGCAGGACATTTGATCATTTGTGAGGTATTGCGCATGCACATCGATGATGCCGTGTTGGATGAGAAAGGCAAAATTGATCCTCATAAAATCGATCTGATGGGGCGAATGGGACGGGCCTTTTACGTCAGAGCAAGCGGTGCCGCCATTCACAAAATATTTCAACCCGTCACCCAGCTGGGCATTGGGTTTGATCAACTTCCCGCTAGCGTTCGCAACAGTAGGATCCTCAGTGGAAACGACCTTGGACAACTTGCCGCCCTAACCGCTTTGCCTAATTCGGAAGCCATTGAAAAAATCAAAACAGAGGACCCCAAAGTCCAAGCCATTTTAGCCAAGAAGAATCCCTCCCTGGCCCTTCATCAATATGCCAAAGAAATGTTGACGACCGAGGAGGACCAACGCAATTACGCCCTAGCCTTGGCGATTATTGCCGACCAAATCAACTAGTTTGTATCTTCTTCTGCTGGCGTTGATTTAAAATATTCCGAATCCAATTGGGAATAATAATGGCTCCTACCAAAAGATAAGCATAGTAGGTAAGCAACCGCCAAATGGCGGCGATCAATACGGCAATGCCCTTTTCTGATATGTAATCGCTGGTAAAACCAAAGAAAGCAAACTCCGCAAAACCTGCTCCACCCGGAGTCGGGCTAAATGCCATTACGACAAACATGGTTTCTAGCCGAGCATAAAGCCGGAACTGGTCCAAGAAGGCCATGGAAATATCTGGTGCCAAGGCGATAAATAGGCAGTTGAGTAAGAGAAAACGGCAGGACCAAGCAGTAGCCGTTGCTCCAAAAGCCCCCAAATGAAAGGGCCAACGCTTACTTTTTAACTCTTGGGAAGCAATGATGATTTCATTTCCCAATTCAATCGCTCGATGGCGAAATCGGCGAAGAAAACCAAGGCGAGTTGCCCCTACCAATACTTTTTTGATGGTCGTAGGGTTGATGAATAAGCCGTAGAAAAACAAGCCGCCATAAAGAGCCATAAAAAAATAAGCTCCAATAAAGGTGTAGCCCCAACCATCCAAATCGTTGAAGCTAATCATATTGGGACGAATGATGGCTGTCCCTAGAAAAAAGAGCAATACGGGAAGGGTCGAAATAAAAAAGATGGTATCCAATACTGCCGAGTAAATGACAATGGTCGCCGTTTTAGCGGTAGATAATTTTTCCTGGGCCAAAACAAATAAGGCCACCGCGGAGCCCCCCACACTGGTAGGGGAAACTGCGGAACTAAATTCCCAGATAAAGATCAATTCGACACATTTGCGCCAACTGAATTGACCGTCGGAGAGAATGCGCAAACGGATGGCATAGGCAATGTGTCTGACCACCAAAAGAACAAAAGACAGACCAATCCAAAAATAGGTATGCGAGGTCCAGTCAATGCGTTGAAAGTCGTTTGGATCGTACTGCTTCCATAGCAAATAAGCCACCACGCCAATGCCCAGTAAGATGGGGAGAATGACCCTCGATAAGCGGATGGATTTTAAAACCTCCTGCTGTGCTTCCGTAAATTCATTGCTCAGTTCTTTTTTCACCGAATTGCTAGCTATGGTAATTTAAAGGTACGCTTATCTACCATTACGAGAATTTTGCAGATAAGATGCTATGTATAACAAACACGACCAGATTATGGTTGTCTTTTTTCAAATGCGGCTGTAAGATAGTTAATACTTTAGTAGTTGGTAGCAAATCGTGCTTACTGTTTTCATTTCCGTAAAAGCAGGAGAGGGAATTGGGCTTTAATCTTGAGTAGGAAGGGAGTAAAAGGTGAGCTTAGCGCTTGTTGGTCCTAAAAATGACGCAAATTCTAAATCAATAGAGAAAATGAAAAAGCAAATGATTGTGCTAAAGTATTCCTTGCATCAGAACGGATTGTGTTCCAATGCAAGGAGGAAAACATTAGCTCCGTACGACTAAGGATTTCTTTGAATGTGAAAGTTAAACTGAGCGGTCCCCAAGGTTCCCCAGAGTCGCAACCAGATGGGCAACAACATTTCCGTACCTCGAGAGTTGCTAATCTCTCCCAAATCTAAAATCTGATTTTCTTTCCATCCAAAAGATTGGAGGATGGCCTTGGTCTGCATTTTGGCATCTGCATCATTCCCACACACAAATACATTGTGATCTCCCTGAATTAAGGAAGGATTGATCATCACCTGGGCATTCATGGTATTTAAAGTCTTGACCACTTTGGCATCTGGAAATCGATTTTGAATTTGCTCGCCAAGAGAGTCTGTGTTGACCGGGTTGAGAGAAGGAGGCATGCCCTGACTAAAGTCCAGTGGGTTGGCGACATCAATCAATAATTTGTCCTGCAAATTTTCTTCTCCGGCCATCTCCAGGGCATTGATAGAGACCATTCCACCAGTACAATTGAAAAGTAAATCTGCGGATTGGGCGGCGTCCCGGAAACTTGTGAGTTTGATTTGTTGATTTTGCGCATGCCACACTTTAAATGGAGGATTACCGTATCCATCCTTTTCTTCTTTGGACAGCGTAATTTCTACGTTTCTGGTACCGATGGTCACCGAATGGCCCAGTTCGTTTAATTTGATGGCAATGGCCCTGCCGACCATTCCCGTTCCTAAAATGCTTACGTTCATTGTTTTTTCTTGAATTTAGTTCTATACTTGCAAAAGTATAGTTACTGTAAGACAGTTTCAATAAGGTGTCAAAAAGGAAAGCTACTTTCTTTTTTGACAGAAATGGAAAAAATATGGTCATCAAAGGAAAAAAGTACAAATACCGCATGCTCAACCAGGAGTTTCACTGTGCCTTGGATGTGACTATGCACTATGTTGGAGGAAAATGGAAAACGGTAGTTCTTTGGTATTTGCGAAAGGAGAAAAAACGTTTTGGTGAGCTCAAGGCACTTATTCCGGATATTACCGACAAAATGTTGTCCATCCAATTGCGGGCTTTAGTCGAAGATGGAATCCTTAGCAGAACCGTTTTCCCAGAAGTTCCTCCCAGAGTAGAATACGCATTGACGGAAGAAGGGAAATCCCTTATCCCGGTGGTCGAGGCCATTGCCAAGTGGGGACGAAAAAAAGCGGAGGCAGAAGGCGAACTGGTAGAATATCAATAAACCCAAAGTACAATGGAAGAGAAACTCCGAAAATGGCGATTAATTTTGGGCAAACAATCCAACCCGGCAGAAGATGTCGACCTGACGGAAGAGTGGCAAGGCGTTGACGATGCGCTGGATGCTCTTTACGATTCGGAACGAGAAGGTGGACTGGGAAACTCTTCCCCCAATGTCAATCGCTGGCTGGGAGATATTCGTCGCTACTTTCCTGCGGAGGTAGTCCAAATGATGCAAAAAGATGCTTTGGAAAAACTGGGACTATATCAAATGTTGACTGAGCCGGAACTGTTGGAAAAGGTAGAACCCGACGTCAATCTGGTAGCCACTTTGCTTTCGCTAAACAAGGTAATGCCCCAAAAAACGCGGGAAAGTGCACGAAAGGTTGTGCGTGGTGTTGTCGATGAATTAGAAAAAAGATTACAGCAGCCCATGCTACAAGCCATCAAAGGAAGCATTCACCGCGCTACCCGCAATCGGCGCCCCCGCCACAAGGAAATTGATTGGAACAAAACCATTCTTCGCAACCTCAAACATTATCAAAAAGAACACAATAGCATCATTCCAGAACAATTGATGGGCTACGGAAGAAAAGGACAATCGCTAAAGACAGTGATCCTACTGGTCGACCAAAGTGGCTCGATGGCCACCTCCATTGTTTATGCCGGCATTCTTGGTGCCGTGATGGCTTCGATGCGTTCGCTACAAACGCATATGGTGGTCTTCGATACCAGCGTCATTGACTTAACTGAGCAATTGGCCGATCCAGTCGATTTACTTTTTGCCACCCAACTTGGGGGAGGCACAGACATTAACAAAGCGCTGCGCTACGCAGAAGATTTGATCGAAAAACCCCGGGATACCATCTTGCTGCTCATCAGCGATTTGTATGAAGGAGGGAATCAAGATGCGCTGCTCCGTCGAGTACAATCTATAAAAAATGGAGGCACTCAGATGATTTGTTTACTGGCGTTAAGCGATAAGGGCACCCCTTCATTCGACCGAAAGCTGGCCGCTCAGTTGACCACCTTGCAAGTTCCTACTTTTGCTTGTACGCCGGATCGTTTTCCGGATCTAATGGCCGCAGCCATTAAAAAAGAAGCGCTCACTTCATTCAAAGGACCAGCACCTAATTAAGCAGCTCGAACCATTGTTTTGCGCCAAGCGAGATACCCCAAGACACACAACAATAAATAGCCAACAAACAAAATTGCGGTTAAGTAGAGTCCTTTCACTACGTAGATGTAAATGGCCACAACATCTGCGATGATCCACAAAAGCCAATTGTCGATAACCTTTCGCGTCAGCAAATACTGAGCAATTAGGCTGGTCACCGTGGTAAAAGCATCGCCAAAAGGAAAGGCAGCATCAGTCTGCTGCTGCATCAAACTTCCCCAAGCATAAGTACCAAAGAGCATCAACAGTGCAACGACCAGTTGTTCCCATCGCTTCAAGGTGCTGACCTTTAAATTGTCTATTGCTGCTTTGCGATTGCGCCAAGCCCACCAGCCATAAAGATTTAGAACGATATACGTTCCGTTGAGAATCATATCGGAATACAAATTGATGTCCCAAAAAATATAGGTATACAAAATAACCGATAGCAATCCCGCAGGCCAAGCCCAAATGTTCTCACGGGTTTGCCAATACACGCAGGTGAAGCCCGCAATGACCGCAACGGATTCTAGAAGCAAGAAAAAATCAAATTCCAAATCGAGATGATTTAATTGCTGCTAAGATAGTTGTTTTATACAAAAACGGCGAACATTGAGTAAAGCCTCATTTGTTCGCCGTCGACTGTAAAAAATTGTTTTGGATTAGTGTCGCTGCATGACGGCTTTAGTAAGCGTCGCTTTTTGACCACCCAATAAAAGCCGTTCTCCGTTGACCTCACAGTCATCATCAAAACACTCGTCAAACAAGGCGGTTAATTCTTCATCATTACTGATGCTTTGTACCGTTCCGTCTTCCAAAGTCACTTCAATGGGGTAAGCAAAAGTGGGATCATCCATACTATTTGGATTTTGCGTGTACCAATTGTCTACTGCTTCCTCCAATGCTTCATCGCTATTTATGTCCGCAGTGCTTCCATCGGGGAAAACAATTTGGACGGGGTAGCTAATGGCGAAGCAGAGCTCCAAACCCTCGTCGTATTCGCACTCACCGAACATGGCTTCTAATTCTTCGTCGCTATTAACCGTTTGGGACTCCCCGTCTAGCAAAACATTGATGGGATAATTAAAGGTGGGAAACTCCTCACTATTCGGGTTGGCCTCATACCAAGCATAAATAATATCACCTAACTCCTGATCGTTATTGGCCGTCTGGGTCGTACCGTCGGGGAGTACCAACTCTACTGGATAGACAATTTCAAAACAAAATGCCAGATCAAGGTCGATATCCAAGGTATCGTAGTAGTAGACATCGTCTTCCCAACAGGTTTCCACTAGTGCACACAAAGTTTCTTCATCATCAATGCT
>JBCCSR010000240.1:0-7106 GCA_039199865.1 Bacteroidota bacterium | reverse complement strand
CCTTGTAACAAACTAATCCAGTTGCCCACATCGAGATTACTTGCCGTATCCGGTGAAGTATCCAACAAATCATTAATTGATCCACTGGTGTGAAAAAATTGAAAGTGGGCATTGGGTAAACCAATCACCAATTGCTCGTCGGGAGTAAAGGCGGGATTGGTTTTATTGCTCTGCAACACATTGGACAAAAAATGGAGCCCCAATTCCTGCTGGCCACTCAGAAGGGTTGTGCAAAAGAGGAGTAAAAGACAAACGGGAAATTTATAATACATTTTTATCTATGCTAGTATGAATTAAGTATTTGAGCGGAATCCATCGAAGTTTGCTTGAGCTTGGCCCTTCTATCCGCCATGGCCTATATTCCATTGACAATGGGCTAAACCCAGATTTTTAAACGTACGCCAGCTTAGCGATTTACTCCAAACTTTAGTCCCATACCCAAATCCACTTTTTGATCGGACAGCAACCTCACATTTCTCGTTCCATTTTCTGCTGAAGAAAAGGACGTTCGCATGAGCAGCATCTTGGTTTTGGTCAAACTTTGGAAACGGTTGTACTCCATTCGAGAGAAAGTTTCCGTTCGAGTACTACTCGTTACAAATCCATCCTCATCAACTTCAGCGGCTCGCACCAAGCGTTGCGGAGATGCGTACAATGAATCAACAATAATCCCCAATTCCGTGGCAAAATACAGCTGAAGATCAATATCCAAAGGAATACTATTTTCAGAGACCAACTTAAATTCTGCGTAATCCGGATCTCCATACTCTGAGAGGTCGATATTGAAATCGAAAGTATCTACCCTCAGGGTGTCACTAGCGGTCAATCCTGCCAGTGATCCGTAAATGGGAAGTTCTACCTCTAAAACGGCTCGCAACTCACTGGTGTCGGTGAGGAAACCCCGTATTTCCGTCTGCATATCTGGATTGGTTAGAACATCAATTTTGTAATCTACGGCGATTGGCCCAGCGTTGACCACAGAGACTATATTTGAATTGCTATTGTCAAAACTCACTCTGGTCCGTTTGAGATCACCAACTTCATCCAGGGTTGGATAGGCAAAGTCAATCCCATCGGAAATCAGAGAACTTTCAATTTGTTTCACCCCATCATCTCGTGTAAAAATGTTGAGGACTTCCGTTTGAGAACGAGCAGGAAAACCGAAAGAATTATCGACCGTCAAATGAATGCGAGGATCGACAAACTGAATTTCCCCTTGATTGAGCGTTTCCAATAAATCGATGGCCAGTGTATCTCGGTCTAGTTCATAAACCGTCGTCCCCAGATAACCTTCTACGTAAGAAGCGGTGAGATCTGAGAAAATGACAAAGAAATTGGCCAAGGTGTCTGCAATACCATTTTGACGGATGGCCTCATAGCGAAGAAAAACAAGACCGTCTTCTACCTTCAACTCATAACCCGCCAAATCAATTGGAGAGAGGACAGCACCAAAAACAGGAACAGATCCAAAATAAGAGGCATTGATCGTATGCTGAAAAGGAACACCGTCTTTCTGTAGAGAAGGAATGATCAACGTTACCGATACATCTTCCGGATGGTCAGAGGAGAATCCAAACTGAATCCCTCCCGTCTTGAGCGAAGCAGAATCAATTTCTACGCCATTGGGCGCTTGAAAGGGCAAAGTAGTAAACGTGTCTAGTACGGGTATGGGGACATTATTGACCAAACTCAGTACTTCAAACAATTCATTGCTCGTCCGAACCACGGGCTCTCCCGTATATTGCAAGGTGATGATTCCATCGGTACCGAAGGTGAGCGAGGCTCTTTCATCAAAATCGACCAACAAATCCTGCATAGAAAATCCGGTTTTGAAAAGGGGAATACCAAATTCTGCATCAACGTTGGTAATGTTGTAATCCTCAAAATTATCTAGTTTCTTACAAGCACTCCAAGTCAAGCCAAAAACCAGTAATCCAATGAGAAAATAGAAGGAAGAGCGTATACCTTTTCTAATCATATGCCTTTGTTTTTCGGGATTTCAAACTTGGAAAGCCCCCATTTTAGTATAAAAACACGCTTAAGATATTCTTAAAATCCTAAAGTTAAGCCTTTTCAGGACTTTCCGCTTGTCTTAAGCCCACCGACTACGGGGCTATTCGCCCTATTTGCACGGTGGCCGTCAATTTTAAAACTTGTCGTTCAAAACCCACATAACATTACACTGGCAATATTCTCTTGCCATTTTTGCAAGAATATTAGAAAAAATGAGAGAATTTCGTAAAGTCGTTGTTTAAATTTTATTATCTTGTAAAAAATCTTAATAAATTAGCACTCCTTTAGTGTTGTACTTGATAGATTTCAACCTCAAGGTCAACAACGCAACCTATACAAACAACTGAATAACAACTACTTACAGATTCTACCATCTGCTACAGTAGTGCATGTACCGTGATTGATCCTCTTCCAGTTGATTGTCATTTGCAATAAGATTAGGCTTCAATTTTGGGACAAATCAAAAATTAGTGAACAGATTCATTCACTCAAACCCAATGTAGTACCAGTGGGCTTCGGGCCAATTGCTACATGCGGTGTCTGATCGATGGATCTGAACTAGAATGGATGGAGTAATTAAGAGAGCTTCGTAAATCCACTAACAACTCCATTACCCAGGATAGGAACAGATACTAGATATTTTATACACTTTGCATCAGCAATGGTGAAATACGCCAAGGCAAAACTGACTATTCATGGTCATGAATGTAGTCGGATATTGCTGTATTGGAAATTTCAAGTCAATGCCATTGCTATTGTGATGATCGAATATCTAATCAACCACTCTTATACAGACAACGTAAATAAATATTTATGACCAAGAAAGTAAAACTTAAAAATGCAGAAGAATATGCATTGCTCGATGAAAAAACCTATAAGTTTTTAAGTAGCGATCGATCCCTTAAGAAGGTGGACTTTGTCAATAATCTCAGAAGACACTCTAGTGGATGTGCCGTATTCCAAAAGGTTTGGCCCAACAAAAAAGGAGATGGTTATGTCACAGAAACGATTTACCTACACCGATTCATTGCGGAAAAATTCTTAGGCCGTCAGAAAAGTAGAAAAAACAATCTTGTCGGTGCGAAAAATGGCAATAAGCTAGATTGTCGACTAGAAAATCTCGAATGGCGCTCTCGCTCCATTGCCAGCCGTCGACGCCGAACAACCAGTAAGACCGGCTATACGGGAGTCTACCAGGAAAACAATAAGTACCGAGCCGTCATTTCTATTGATCGAAAAACGGTACACATCGGAATGTATGTAACTCCAGAAGAAGCCGCAATGGCTTACAATAAATATTCTAGAATCCTATTTGGAGATAAAGGCAAGCTCAATATCATTAAGCAGAAGTAATATTTCGAACAGTAGTCGGGTCTGGCAAATCAGGAGTTTCCTGATTTGTCTTTCTCGTTATACCTCAAGCCATTGCCCCACTCAAGGTCCAATTTATTGCAGTTAAGCAATGTAGGGTCAGCGTCCATCAATCCAGTTGGAAGGTATCTCCTAACTTGGGGATTTCTACCTGCTCAAAGCCATTTTTGTGGAGCATAGACTTAAATGCCTCTTGGCTATCGATTTCTCCATGTACCAAAAACAACTTTTTGAATCCTTTCTTTTGATTGACAAAAAAGTCGACCATTTCATTTCGATCAGCATGTGCAGAAAAGGAATCCATAATTTCGATGTCCATATCCACGACTTTCCATTCTCCGTATAGCTTAATCTTTTCGATCCCATTGCGCAGCATTCCTCCAGGAGTATTTGGAGAACAGTAACCGACGATCAATAAGGTATTTTTAGCATTGTCTACATTGTTGAATAGATGGTGGCGTACTCTTCCCGCATTCATCATTCCAGAAGAACTAATAATGATACAGGGCTTCGTAGAAGTGTTCAGTGACTTTGATACCTCTACTTTTCGAACATAAGTTAAGTTGTTAAAGCCAAAAGGATTGTCGTCAATCAATAAATATTCATTGAGATTGTCATCAAAACATTCGGGATGGGCTCCAAAAACCATGGTCGCATTGACCGCCAGGGGGCTATCCACATAAACCGGAATTTTAGGAAGCCGGCCAGCAGTTTCCAAGCGATCAAGCATGTAGACAATTTCTTGAGTTCGCCCCACACTAAAAGCGGGAATAATCAGTTTTCCCTTTTTCTCCAGACAGGTGGTTTTGATGATTTGTAGAAAACGCTCGATCTCGTCGGGAGCAGATTCATGATCTTTATTTCCATAAGTCGACTCTGAGATGAGATAGTCGACCTCTGGCATGGGAACCGGATCTCGAAGGATAGGCCGATTGGGCCGACCAATATCACCAGTGAAGCCAAAGCGAATGGTTTTGCCCTTTTCTCGGATGCGAAGCGTTACACTCGCACTGCCCAATATGTGTCCCGCATCTTGAAAAAGTAGGTCCACATTTTCACCGATCGGTTGCCATTGATCGTATCCAATACTCATAAAGCGATTCATCACCGGTGGAATATCTTCGCTGGTATAGAGCGGGGTTCTAAATTTCTTTTTAAGTCGCTTTCGCTTTTTCTTTTTCAACAGCCGCTTATTGTGATATGATGCGTCTCTTTCCTGAATTTTAGCACTATCGAGCAACATGATTGCACACAAACTACGAGTGGCATGCGTACAAATAATATTGCCTTTAAAACCGTCTTTTACCAACTTGGGCAGGCGTCCGCTATGGTCGATATGAGCATGAGATAGGATG
Organism: Bacteroidota bacterium; assembly: GCA_039199865.1. GTDB lineage: Bacteria > Bacteroidota > Bacteroidia > Chitinophagales > Saprospiraceae > JALZUU01. The sequence goes on along the minus strand of JBCCSR010000240.1, from coordinate 2,367 downwards.
AGGCAATCTACTTGTTCGGGCTTGAATAGCCAAGAGGTATTGAAATTGGCCATCTCCTTTGCCCTTCCCTGGTAGAGACCACAATCGAGCAAAATGGTGAAGCCATCATCAAGTGTGAGTAAATGAGCACTTCCCGTGACAGACTGGGCAGCTCCGCAAAACTTTAGTTCCATGTAATGATTTTTACAGTTCTCCAGATCATCTTTCCTTTCGACAAATCGTCCAGACAATCAAAGCATCAAATGCTATTTTGTTTGATTTTCACTTTGTGAGCACAAGCAGCAAAATAAAAAAAAAAGCCACGCTAACGAAAAAAAGCTTTCGCTAAAGTGACTTTGATATATAAATCAAACAAAACGAATCAGTACATAAACTGTGTGCCCGCCTAATCTCTAACTTTCAAACCTCCGTAATCTAGACGAGCTTTGATGATGCGGCCGGTATTTTCGTCACCGACGAAGCCTTCTACCTCGTGGGCCGACCCTTTTTCTTTTTCATAGATAATTTTCATATCGCGTGGATATCGGATCCCCGCGTATTTAGAAGTAGCATCCAATTTGTAACCAGTACCATCTGCTACGTGAATTCTATATTCTGTATAGCGTCCGAGAATCTGGACCTCTGCAAACTCTTTGGACATCGCAATCGTAGCCGAACCGTATTCGAGATCGAAGTCAGCGATCTGAGCGATATTCTCGATATCGTAATCGGTATACTTGGAGAGGGCACGTACCGACTCGGCAGAACCGATTTCAATATTGTCGTATTTCCCTTGATTTTTGAACCCTTTAATGCTTCCCATTTCGTAGGTATCGTACTTACTAATGCTTTTGACATCTTTGGCTAGATCGATATATATTTTGGAATGCTTACTTTGAATATCGAGATCTTCTGTTTGCTTGATGCGGACCTTACCGTATTTCAACTCTATGGCAGTATCTCCACTTTTCACAACGGTACCATTGCCGTAGCCCAATTGTAAGTCCAGTTCTCCCCCCACTTCTTCCATGCGAATATTGCCATACTTGATCCCTGCGGTCACACTACCATCGATATTTCCAACGTGGCTATTTCCGTATTTGTTGTTTAGCTCCAGGCCATTGGACTTGGGCATATACACTTCATAATCGATAGAATAGTCATCGTTTTTGGAGGAGCCCCACCAGTTCCAGCCTTTGCTTTTCGAACCGATTTCGGTACTTGCCCTCACATAGTCTTTACCATTGGTAACATCGATCTTTAATCTTTCGAAGACGTCTTCGGCAGCTTCTTGGCTCCGAGCATGTACGGTAATGGTGACTTCTAATTTCACCTGATTATTGTCCCAGGTATTGATGTTTACCTGTCCGTATTTATTGGTAATGTGTACATTACCATCGGCGGCAATATCAAATTCTTTTTTAATCGTTTTTGTGTATTCTTTCTTTAAAGCGAATTGGGTAATACCATCTGGATAGATATTTTTAGCAAAAATTTGATTGGCGGTCCCCAGGCTAAAAATCAGAAGTACAATGAACGATCTAAATATCAATTGTTTCATTTTCTTCAGATTTGGAATTTTCACGATTAGTTGATTGAATGCGTTCTAATACGCGCTCTAGTATATTAATTTTGGTTTGATAATTGTCAATCATCGCGTTGATGATTTTTTCTTCATTTCCCTTTGGAGCTTCTTTCAGCTCTTCTTGTAATTCTACCATAAACTCGTCGACTTGCTTTAAATCTTCGGTTACGGTTTGGTCATCATATCTAGCCAAAATGGCTACTTTCTCCTGTATTTGCTTTTGATAATAATTCTCCATTTCGGCATACTCCGTAGACACATCACTTAATGATGCAATCCCGGCTTGTCCGTCTTCAGCCATTTGCACACCGATCAAAGCTCCAGTGGCCAACAAAAAAGCAATGGACGCTGCGATCCAAGCATAACGCCACATCGTGCGTGGTTTCGCTGTTGGTTGCTCTTCGTCTTCATCCCTCAAATTCTTGTCGATAGCCGCCCAGACTTTCAAACTGGGAATTTCCCGGTCGAATTCTTCTCGGTGATCTTGTATGAACTTTTCTAAGTTATCTTTCATGTTGATAATGTTTAAAAAATTGAGCTGCACATTGATCTCATTCTCAATGATGGAATGATCATCTTCCAGAGGCCATTGACTGGTTTTGCAGTATTTCTTTCAATTTCTTTTTTGCCCGGCTATATTGTGATTTTGAAGTCGCTTCCGTAATACTCAGAATGTTAGCGATTTCTTTGTATTACGGAAGCGACTTCAAAATCACAATATAGCCGGGCAAAAAAGAAATTGAAAGAAATACTGCAAAACCAGTCAATGGCCTCTGGAAGATGATCATTCCATCATTGAGAAT
>JBCCSR010000239.1:0-7121 GCA_039199865.1 Bacteroidota bacterium | reverse complement strand
TGGACGAGGCAAAAGAGGAGGTTATGGAAGTGGTTGATTTTCTCAAGCATCCTAAGAAATATACTTCTCTCGGTGGAAAAATTCCCAAAGGTGTACTTTTGGTTGGCCCTCCTGGAACAGGTAAAACCCTCTTGGCAAAAGCTGTAGCGGGTGAAGCGGGTGTTCCTTTTTTCTCCATTTCTGGTTCTGACTTCGTGGAAATGTTTGTGGGAGTAGGGGCATCAAGAGTTCGTGACTTATTCAAACAGGCCCGCGAAAAAGCGCCTTGCATCGTATTTATCGATGAAATTGACGCTATCGGTAGAGCACGTGGACGTGGCTCTTTCCAGGGTGGAAATGACGAACGAGAAAATACGCTTAACCAATTATTGGTAGAGATGGATGGTTTTAGCACCGATAAAGGAGTCATTTTGATGGCCGCTACCAACCGACCAGATGTACTGGATAACGCTCTGTTACGTCCAGGACGTTTCGATCGCCAAATAGGAATTGATCGCCCCGACTTGAAGGGAAGAGAAGCCATTTTCCGAGTTCACCTCAAAAACATTAAAATCGGTTCGGAGGTACAAGCGCAAACGCTTTCCGAAATGACCCCTGGCTTTGCTGGTGCTGAGATCGCCAATGTCTGCAACGAAGCGGCCCTCATCGCTGCTCGTCGCAATAAGGCAGAAGTTGATATGGAAGACTTTAATTATGCGCTTGATAGAGTGATCGGTGGATTGGAGAAAAAAAGCAAGATCATTTCTCCACAAGAGAAAAAAATTATCGCTTATCACGAAGCAGGACACGCCGTTTGTGGATGGTTCCTGGAGCATGCTTCGCCCTTAGTGAAGGTAACCATTGTTCCCAGAGGAATTGGAACGCTAGGATATGCTCAATATTTACCAAAAGAAGAATACATCACTCGAACAGAGCAATTGCTCGATCGAATTTGTATGACCTTTGGTGGTCGAGCCGCCGAAAATGTGGTATTCAGCAAAATTTCCACTGGTGCACAAAATGACCTCGATCAGGTCACAAAGATGGCTTACAGCATGATTAGCGTCTTTGGAATGAACAGTAACATTGGTAATGTTTCCTTCTATGGCTTACAACAGGATCAATTCCAAAAGCCCTATTCCGATGATACGGCGACCAAGATTGATGATGAGGTTCGTAAACTATTGGAATCTCAATACGAAAGAGCACAGAAATTGCTCAAAGAGAAACGCAATGAGCTAGAGATTTTGGCCAACAGTCTTCTCGAAAACGAGGTATTGCTCAAATCAGATGTTGAGCGCTTAATTGGACCACGTCCAGCGGATCTGAAAGCCAAAGCGCAAGAAGCGGTGGAAAACAGCAGTATCGAATCAGATGAATTTGTAGAAGGAGCTTCTTCTTCTGGAGAAACAAAATCATCAGAAATACCAGAATAAAATTAACGGAAATAGTTCTCCGTACAAAAAGGCCCAAACGATATGTTTGGGCCTTTTTATGTTGGGGAATGATTTAAAAACATTCGAAAATACCACTCTTGATTTAGGGTGGAATATAAATTAGCTCTGTTGCAAAAAAGTAAGTTTCATTCGTAAACAAGCCCATTGTCACCCCAATCTAGAAAGCTGAATTTCAGTCCGATACTTTGGTCAACGCCAAAAGTACATCTTCACGCGGAAGGTTTTTAAACGTTAATCCATCCTAAAAATCCGGCAAGTCTCTTTTAGACTTTATAAGAGGGAAAGATAAAACCAATCATTAAGAAGAGGGTAAGCCCTTGTGCTTTCTATTACACCTCTTCACCACTCTTGACGAGCAATTGAAAACCATTCCCATGAATATTAACGATTTCAATATTGCTGTCTTGCTTGAGGTATTTCCGCAGTTTGGTGACAAAAACATCCATACTACGTGCCGTAAAGTAATTGTCTTCTCCCCAAATTTTGGTCAAAGCTTCAGAGCGAGGAAGAATATCGTTCATGTACATACAAAACATCTTGAGTAACTGCGCCTCCTTGGGAGAGAGTTTATCTTTACTTTCTTCTCCGCTGTCATCTTTAAAAGTAAGGATGCGTAAAGGGAAGTTGAAATGGTATTTTCCAATCTCATATTCTTTGACCTCTTCTCTTGGATCCGTCTTACTCTGACGTCTTTTGAGAATAGCTTGAATGCGGTACAATAGTTCCTCGGAGTTGAAGGGTTTGGAGATATAATCGTCAGCACCAATTTTGAATCCATGCAATACGTCTTCCTTCATAGTTTTGGCAGTCAGAAAAATGATGGGCATTTCACTATCTTTCTCCCGAATCTCTTTCGCTAGAGTAAAACCATCTTTTTTAGGCATCATCACATCAAAAATACAAAGGTCAAATTCCCCTCTTTCGTAACTATCTAAACCCGCCACACCGTCGGTGGCCAATGTCACATCATAGTCGTGCATTTCCAGATAAGAACGCAGTACATCTCCAAAGTTTTGATCGTCTTCTACCAATAGGATTCTATTGTTTGGTGTTGCCATTTTATATTTTTTTTCGTAAAAAATTGAATGTCTTCCGTTTTCGGGATTGTTAATGTTGGTTTTTTTATAATAAAACTCAGGTTTTAACCATTTTATTTTATTCCTTTCGGTTCTTCTAATCGACATGTACTTGATTGGGAAATACCAGAATAAAACTACTTCCTTTACCAAGTTCACTTTTCACATCAATCTGTCCTTTGTGGGCGGTAATCATGGCTTTGACATAGCTCAAGCCCAAACCAAAACCCTTCACATCATGTAGATTACCGGTATGTACGCGGTAAAACTTATCGAAAATATGTTTTCGTGCTTCCTTGCTCATCCCGATTCCCTCATCTTTGACGGTCACCTCTACCCCATTGGCTACATTTCGGGTGTGTACCGATATTTGGGGTTCCTCAGGAGAATATTTATTGGCGTTGTCCAATAGGTTGTGAATCATATTGGAAACATGGGTCAAATCACCTTCGATATGGGGATTTTTAGCGTCTAGAACTGCGTCTACGGTTCCCCCTTTTTTCTCCACTTGCAAACTCGCATTGGCCACGGCTTGACGCACCAAATCATGTAGATTGAGTTGGGTCAACTTGAGTTGGAAATCCCGCTTGTCAATCACCGCCATTTGCAGTACTTTTTCGACCTGACTATTCATGCGTTTGTTTTCCTGCTTGATGATATCCGCAAAACGCCGAACTTTTGCCACATTGTTTAGAATCATCGGACTCGTGATTGAGTCTGCTGCCAAGGAAATCGTAGCAATGGGTGTCTTGAACTCGTGGGTCATATTGTTGATGAAATCCGTTTTCATCTCCGATAGTTTCTTTTGCAAGAAAATGACTTGAACGGTATAGGCAAAACAGAAAAGGATGATACAGGTGAAGAGAATCGATGCCAAGAGATTTTTCCAAACCCCTTTCCACACTACACTTGCCTTCGCCGGAAAATGAATGAGCAATAGACCCGGAGAAGTGACTTCCGAAGCAAAAAGATCTACCTTGTATTTGGAGTTGTAAATATTACTCGACCCTTCGGGAATACTATGAGGACCAGCATCCTTCACGACATAATGACCGTTGATAATGACAAAAGATTTGTCTCTCCTAGAGTAAACGCCATAATCACAGTCGATGTAAATGCCTCGGTTGGCCAAACTGACCTTAATAAAGTTATGTAAATTTTTTAGCTTAATCCGATCGGCAAGTGGATCGGGGTTGAGCAGTTTTTTGAAACTCTGTCTTTGCAACTTTGCCTCAATCACTTTGTAATGCTCATTGCGCTCTTTTCGGCAATCTGCGCACTCACAGTCATTATTGAAGCCAAATTGAGTTTTTTGCTTAAAGTTGAACAAAAAGCTATCTAAAGTATTGACCCCCGATTGAAACAGGTCATAGTTATTGGCATGATGACTAAATTCCAATTCTAGCAGCAGGTTTTTTCGATCCTCCTCGTCTGCTGGCCCCCAAAGTTCTAGGCCCTCTTCTACTTCTTCGAACTTTTCTAGCTGCGCACTAACCCAATTGAGACTGGAAAGCACACTTTTGTCAAACTGTTCCTCATTCAATTTGATTGACCAACGAATCCAATATCCTTGTACAAATACAATCCCGATCAAAGCGGCAGACATTAAGCCAATGATGATCCAAATTGCTTTTTTATTCATTGATAAAGAAATATTGGTGGTTTGAAAGGTGAGTCACTAATAATCAAGCCAGTACATGCTTTCACTCCGTACAAATTTAGCCATTAACCTCCCGCTTTTCCGTACTTTAACAGTCCCTTAACTTTTGTTGAAATTTGGCCAATTTTAGATTGGTTTAGACTTCCTTTTTGAGTAAAAGGAAGTCTAAACCAGAAGGAGATTTGAAGCACTTGAACTATGCTTGGCCTAGTTCAAAGAGAATCTAATGGTTACCCCACCAGCAAAGTTGGTTTGTGGAAAACCTTCAGAGTTTTTCGGTACTGTTCTACGATAATCAAAAAACAGACGTGCGTTCAATTGTTTGTTGATGTCATAATCTACCGATGGGTTGAAGGTAATGGTTTTGGTTCCACGAGTAGGAATAGCTTCTCCGTCATCAAAATCGTGTCGGAGCGTCACATCATCTCGTAAAGAGAAGTCAAAGGCAATATTCAAATCACTGCCTCGATCCGCATTATTTCCTTTTCCAGGGCCTGAACCACCGGGATCATTTTTGTCGTTTTTACCACTTCTTCCTCTACGCCCTCGCTTCTTTTTGTTGTTTCCACCTTTTAGGAAACCGATAATTACATCCTTAATTCGCCAGCCAAAACCCACCACGTATTCAGTTGTTTTGGCCTCCTGCAATTCGGGATTGGCAATGAGATTCAAACGAAGGTTTCTCGATTTTTTGAAGTTGAGATTTAAAGTCATATCGTTCTTCATCGTAGCCTGAACCCCCAATAATGGTGCAAATGCTTCGTTGATGGTCAAAGCTGGAATTTCAAATCGGGAAAAGAAGTTTCCAGTCACTTCGTCTCGCAACAGCGGTTCATCAAAAGAATAATTGAGATTGGTTTGATAGCCATTCACCGTCATCGTGTTCTGATAGCCGTGCGTCACGCTAAAGTTGGCAAAAATGTTACTGAAAAATGGAATTTTCGATAGACCACTGTAGTTAAGTCTCCAGTTGATTCTGGGCAACTCATCGAAAAGAACATCGCGGGCATAATCCCGGCTGATCTCCATGGTTTGTGCATCAGCCCCCGTGTAGGCCGCAAAGAATGCCGGCAGTAATACCTCATTGTGTTTTCCTCCATAACCGTTGGCAAATCCCTCTTCGAGGATATGCTCTCCCGCTCCCAAGCGTGCAGATATGATTCTTCGATTGACATCAAATTGGTTAAACAGCTCATCTGAATCTTTAAAGAGCGTGTTTAGGTTGAAGTACGAAATGGTGAATTGTCCCATTTCTCTTGGCAAACGATGCTCCAAGTTTCGAATACCATCATTGCTAAAGTCTTTGAAATATAGAGAGGTATTCTCCGTGTACGAGCGGTTGATGTCCAAATCGAGTTTGAAATCGGTAAACGGTTCTATTTTTAAGTTGGCCGAGAGGTCTTCTTTGTAATTTTGCTGAACTCGTTGATTGAGGAAGACGTCATCTGTAATCCATCCATTTGCCGCAGCATTGATCAAATAATCTGGATTGGAAGCAGTAGCATTGGGGTTAATATTGGGTTGTAATCCCATAACAAAGCCCCAGCCCGGTGCATCAAAACCGCTACTTTGGCCCAGGATAGAGGTTTCGGGTAGAAAGCCAGGTAATACGGTCGAGTAAACCTGACTGTAAGAAATTCTGGCTTTACGAACCAACATTAATGGTCGGAGTAAAATCCGTTCTGCTACCGAAGGTTCACGATCTTTCTTCCGTTTCTTGCGTTCGGCCTTTTTCTTCTTCTTCAGTTCTTTTTTCTCTTTCTTCGTGAGTTTATTTTTCTCTTTACCATCACCAGAACCCTTCCCTGTATCGTCTCCTTCTGTTCTGAATACGGGAGGATCGTCTTTCCCTTCTTTTTTGTCATCCTTGCCCCCTCTATTGTTTTGGTTCAACTTTTCTTTGGCGTCTGCCTCATCTGCTTTTTTATTTCCTCGCCCACCCCGACGATTGGATCTGGACTTGCGTTTCTTCTTATTGATTTTACCCAAGTATTTCGACTTTTTATACAAGCCTTCAAAGTCAATATCTCCATTCAACTGACGGGTTTGGCCATTCTGAATCACATTACCCAGAGAGAGCGTATTCAGGGAAGCCGCAGCCCAACTATATTCCCCTCGATACTTCGCAGTCACTTTGACCCAATCGAGAAAAGGAATATTTTTCAAAGGTACTTTATAGTCGATATCGATGTTTTGGTTGTAGTTTTTGTTTCGACCAAAATCTCTGAGGTTCTCCCAAATCTCTCGGCGCTTATCCGCTTTCGGCGTTGGAACGCCAAAACCATCTACCTCTTTCAATTCGTCGATGACGGCCCGATTAATGGCATTGAAACCCAGCTTCAAGTTTTTGGTCAAATCCCACTGCAGATTGTAATTGCGATCCCAGGTAAATTGTTTGTTGAAAAAATCTCTGTTGGTTGTCCCTTCCTCCACGAAGCGATACCGCGTCTCCTGAAACTCTCGATTTAAGGTCGTTGAAAAAGAGAAGGAGTTCGGAATAAAGTTGATGCCAAAATCGGTAATCAGCTTGAGGTATTTGCTCTTCGATAATTTCTTGAAAGGAGTGAAATATTTGGCTTTGGAGGTGTAGCTGTAATCGAGTCCTCCATTGTAATTGGTCGACTTATCACTCTCGATGATGGGGTTCCGCTTACTCGTTTCTGTAAAGCCATAAGTCAAGCTAAAGTTTTCAATATTCCAGGGTTTGGGGTTTTTGGTTTTATCCGTTCGTTCCTTTCTTACATTTGTAAAATTAAAGGTCTTGATTTCTACAACATCTAGGGCCTGCTCTTTGATTTCATCCTTTTCTTCATTGGTCTCAGCCAAATCTATTTTTTCCTTCAAGGTAAGGTCCTTGTCATAGGGATCGAACTCAGGGGTACTCGTCGATTTGGAGTATTGTGCATAAAATGGAATCTGGATGCCCGTTTTCTCAGGGAAAAATTTACC
>JBCCSR010000238.1:0-7123 GCA_039199865.1 Bacteroidota bacterium | reverse complement strand
GCCACCCCGATCGCATTCGATCGAGGGGCAGCCCACACACTATGAGAACACCCATTATTTCTTATCGCCTTTACTTTTAAAGGCTACTATATTTTTAATTCCTTGGATTTTTTTATTTCAAAAGCACATGAGAATAACAGCTTCCGATGCTTAAATAATATGTGAGCAAATGTTATTGTTATTTGTGTATGTTAAAAAAATATTCATAATCAATTGATTATCAATAAATCCTAAATTTAACAGTCCCCCTATTAATTATTTTAACGCACGTTAATTAATTATTAAAAGGCCTATTTTGTGGTCATTCGGGCAATTATTGGACAATATGCCGAATGAATGAGGCAATAATTCCAACGGGCCCAGAGCGGAAAATTAATGGATAGTTAGTGGGGACGAATTGTCTGCCTTTGCTGAAAAGCCGTATCTTAGCTAGTGTTTCGATTCGTTTCAATAGGCCTCTTGACTATAAATACCGAGAATGAATCAATGAAACAGACAATTCCTTATTGATCAACTTATTGATAAACTGAGCAAGTTGTTAACTGACAACTTGCCCGACCAAATGCGCCAAAGAGCATGATATCAAAAAAGACCATACAAGAAATAGTGGAAACTGCTCGGATCGAAGATGTCGTTCAAGACTTTGTCAATCTTAAACGGCGTGGGGCCAATATGCTCGGTCTTTGTCCTTTCCATAATGAAAAAACCCCTTCCTTTACCGTCTCTCCCGGAAAAAACATCTACAAATGCTTTGGTTGTGGCAAAGGAGGAGATCCTGTCAATTTCATCATGGAACACGAAAGTTTTAGTTATCCTGAGGCCCTAAAATACTTGGCCAAAAAGTATGGAATTGAAGTAGATGAAACCCAAAGAAGTCCAGAGCAAAGAGCCGAGCAGCAGCTACAAGATAGCCTATATTTGATCAACGAATACGCCAGAGATTTTTATCAAGACCAATTGTTCAATACTGACAAAGGCAAAAGTATTGGGCTCAACTATTTTAAGGAACGCGGTTTTCGCGAGGAAACCATCCAGCGATTTGGGCTTGGCTTTGCCCCCGACAAGAAGGATGCTTTTACCCTCAAAGCCGTCAACACGGGTTACAAACTCGATTTGCTCAAAAACTTGGGACTGACTTCCAAATATGGATCTGACTTTTTTCGCAATCGAGTAATGTTTACCATCCATAACCTATCTGGAAAAGTCATTGGTTTTGGTGGCCGAATCATGGTCAAAAATGTAAAGGCACCTAAATATGTCAACTCTCCGGAGACGGAGATTTACAATAAAAGTAAAGTATTGTATGGTGCCTACTTTGCCAAGAGAGCCATTCGCAAACAAGACGAGTGTATCTTGGTGGAAGGCTATACAGATGTCATTTCTCTGCATCAAGCCGGAATTGAGAATGTAGTGGCCTCTTCTGGCACCTCCCTGACCGTCGACCAAATTCGCTTGGTCAAACGCTACACGCCCAATATGAAAATCCTCTACGATGGGGATCCTGCGGGCATCAAGGCTGCATTGAGAGGGTTGGATTTGGTCCTGGAGCAGGATATGAATGTAAAAGTCGTTTTATTGCCCGAAGGCGAAGATCCTGACTCTTACCTGCAAAAGGTAGGAACAGCTGCCTTTACCGAATACATCGACCAAAATGCAGATGATTTTATCCTGTTTAAGACCAATCTGCTGATGAAGGAGGCCGCAACGGATCCGGTAAAGAAAGCAGCACTAATTAAAGACCTGGTAAGCAGTATTGCCCGCATTCCAGATCCACTGAAGCGCTCCGTATACGTCAAACAATGTGCGGCGACGGTGGGAGTTGAAGAACAATTACTCGTCAATGAGGCCAATAAGATTTTGTCTTCACTCATCCAAAAGAAACGTAGAGATGAAGCCATAAAAGAGCGACGACAAAATAGGCAAGCCACTCAAAATCAAAAATCAGAGGACCACCATTTTCCGGGAGTAGACAGCGCCCCTCCTCCAGAAGCAGAACAACTGCTTCCCCCCGAAGCTACCCCGGCAGTCAGCCCATCCGAAACCCAGGAAAGGGACATTATCCGTATTCTGATTACACTGGGAAACAAGGTATTTGACGAGAAAGAAAACATTACCGTTGCCGGCTTTGTATTGAGCAATATTGAAGATGTATTGCACGATTTTGACAATAAACTTTATGAGAAAATCGCTCGGGAATATTTACAGATGGTAGTCGAGGAGAAAAAAATAGATTCCAATTACTTCATCAATCATCCCGATCCTCAAATTCAAGCGTTGACGATTAGCTTGCTACACAGTCCATTCGAGATGAGTCCAAATTGGATTGACCTACACGATCTACCCCTCAGGACCCAGCCTATGCCCGAGCTCAACTTCAATCGAGATAGTATTCAAGCGATTCTCCGCTTCAAACTGGGCAAAGTCATTAAGCTACTGGGTGAAAATCAGAACCGGATCAAGTCGGCTCAAAATGCTGGAGACACAGAAAAGCTAGATAAACGCATAAAAGTGCATATGAAACTCCTAGAAATTCGCAATCAATTGGCCGCAGAGTTAAAAACAGTTTCTTTAAAGTAAGCATCATCTTGTAGCTGCTACTCAAAAAATAAGGAGAAAAAAGACCAGCACAGTCTGCTATGCATCAAAATCACCTGATTTTGCAACATACTTTTCCATGTACTACCCAATTCCGCAACAATTCTTTCCAATTGGCAAGCTCATTAGCCCTAAATTGCTCCTGTATTCATTGAGAATGGCCATTCATTCAAGCCCTATCTACAACACTCCCCCCGAAAACAGCCTGTATTCCATGGTGTAGGCCGCTTCCCTTTTATTTTCCAACCATAGTATACCTAACCAGCATGGTAAGAATCAATTTTCTTCGCCAAAACATGAAGTCTGTAATCGACTCAACTTTTATTTAACTGCAAAATTATTCTATGAGAAATCGAATGTTGACTGTAGCAAGGCTACTATGGTGTAGCAATGCCTTTTCCTGTACCCAACAGGTAAAAATGACTTTTTTGACCCTTTATTTTTTGGGAGCTCTATCCATCCTAGGTTTTGGACAAGATCCACCAACATTTTCCGGTAACAATTTAATATGTGAAGGAACCAACACTACGATGACAGCCAGCGGAGAGGCGGGAGCTACTTTCGAATGGTACGACGCCACTACGGGAGGCAATTTGCTGGCCAGCACCGCAGATTATACCACCCAAAATCTCACTGAGGATACAACTTTTTATGTCGCTCAGACCGTGGGGGCATCTACCAGTACGAGAACGGCTGTAAACATTAAAGTGACCCCACTGCCCAATCCTATGCAACCCACTAGTATAGCTGCCAATCCCAGTTCGTTATGCATCGGCGAGAGCGCCACCTTGTCGGCAACCGTAGATGCCCTCAACTTTCAAAAGGTGTATTGGTATGATGCTGCAACGGATGGAAATCTATTGACCATAACCGACTCAGGAGAAAACTATAGCGTCTCTCCCGGCACTACGACCACTTACTACGCTCAATCCCAAGTAGAAGTAGGCGAAGCCATCTATAATTACACCGGAGGAGTACAGACCTTCACCGTACCCGCTGATGTTACCCAATTGCAAGTGACTGCTTACGGTGCACAAGGAGGGAGCACTTACAGCATTGCCGGAGGGGTAGGAAAAGGAGGAAAGGTAGAAACGACTTTAAATGTCAGTCCCGGACAAGTGCTGAACATCTACGTTGGTGGACAAGGTCAATCCTATTCAGGCTTTGGCAGTACTTTACAAGGTGGCTGGAACGGAGGTGCGCGTGGTTCCACCTGGGGGCAAGGCGCCGGTGGTGGCGGTGCAACCGACATCCGAATTGGAGGAACGACTTACAACGATCGAGTCATTGTTGCTGGTGGCGGTGGTGGAAAAGGTCCCGCTTGTACGGGAGGTGGATCTACCCCCCATGGTGGTGGACTTGTTGGAGGAAGTGGTTATTATTGCAACTCTGGTCCGGCAGAAGGGACGCGTGGTCGTGGGGGATCACAAACAGCGGGTGGAAGAAGAGGCTGCTGGTGGAGTGCCTCCTATTGCGGTGGAACAGGTGCTTTTGGTAGTGGTGGCGTTGGAGGCAATTACCGTGGCGCTGGTGGTGGTGGCGGCTGGTATGGTGGTGGCGGCGCGACCGACAGAGCTGATGGCGGCGGTGGAAGTAGTTACACCCATCCTACCCTCTGTAGCAATGTTGTCCATACGCAAGGAGATCGCTCTGGGAATGGACAGTTGGTCATCCAATATGCTTCCAATGCCAGCTGTGCTAGTGATACTCGAGTTCCAGTGACGGTAACAGTCAATGCTATCCCAACCGTTACTGCCAGCAGCGATGTATACTACTGCCCAGATACTGGCCCCGTTACTTTAACTGCCTCGGGTGCTGCAAGCTATGACTGGCAACCAGGTAGTTTAGCCGGAGCTTCCGTAATGGTTGCTCCAAGCAGCACAACGACCTATACCGTTACCGGAATAGATAGCAATGGCTGCACCAATACAGATCAAGTGACCGTCTCGGTAATGGACTTATCCGTATCGAGTGATATCACCATTTGCGAAGGATCGCCGACGACATTGAGCGCTACTGGCGCCCCCAACTACACTTGGAATCCTGGCAACTTAACCGGTGCATCCATTTCGGTTTCTCCTACTAACACCACCACTTATTCTGTGACAGCAACCGATCCAGCGGGCTGTTCGGATACCGGAGAGATCACTGTTATGGTCAACCCCGTACCCAGCCTCAGTGTCTCCAATGATACCGTTGTAGGTGTTGGATTTCCAGTACCGCTTTCCGCTTCTGGTGCAGACACTTATGTTTGGAATCCTGGCAATATTTCTGGATCAGACATCATCGTAAATCCACTTGCCACTACAACTTACACCGTAACGGGAACCATTAGTGCGACCAACTGTACTTCCAACGAGAGCGTTATTGTCGCAGCAATTGACCTGCCAACCGTAAGTGGTACCTTAACCAAATTGAAGGGAGAAACTACAGCATTGACTGCTGGCGGCCCAGGTGGGGTCGACTTTGAATGGTATGATGCCCCAAATGGGGGCAATATACTGGCGACAACCGCTAGTTTTACGACGCCTGCCCTAATTCAAAACACCGTTTACTATGTTTCCCTCATCGATGGAGGTTTTTACTCTCCAAGAATCCCAGTTAACATTACAGTGGCAGATACCACCATTAATGAAATCATGCCCCCGGAGACCATCTGTCCAGGAGAAAGCATTGATCTTAAGGCCAGCTTACCAAGTCCTGGAGTCATTCATTGGTATGACGCCCCAACGGGTGGCAACTTGCTCGGGACAATAGACAGAGAAGATAGCCTTTCGGTAAATCCAGCCAATACGCAAACTTATTACGCACGAGGAGAAACCCAGCAAAAAACCCTTGCGTTCAACTACACTGGGGCTGTTCAAACCTTTACTGTCCCCGATGGCGTAACTAATATTCAAATTGATGCTTACGGCGCTCAAGGGGGAAATACCTACAGTACAAATGGTCCAGGACAGGGTGGTCGCGTACAGGCCACAATGAACGTCACTCCAGGTGAGGTGCTCCATATTTACGTAGGAGGACAAGGTCAGAGTTATTCCGGATTTAGCGGTACCCTGGTCGGTGGTTGGAACGGTGGTGGAAATGGATCAAGCGGTGGTCAAGGTGGTGGCGGTGGCGGTGCCACGGATATCCGAATAGGTGGTACCTCCTTAAATGATCGGGTTTTAGTAGCCGGTGGTGCGGGAGGCAAAGGACCGACCTGTACTCAGGGCAATTTATATCCACACGGAGGAGGACTGACAGGCGGGGCAGGCCGCTATTGTAGCGGTGGTTCTGGCGAGGCCAAAAGAGGATTAGGCGGATCTCAATCATCTGGTGGTCGGCCAGGATGTTGGCACAGTGGTTCCAATTGTGCTGGCTGGGGTTCCTTTGGACAAGGGGGCTGGGGAGGCTCAGTCTCAGGAAATGGCCGTGCCGGTGGTGGTGGCGGTGGTTGGTATGGTGGCGGTGGTGGCACCTATAATGGTGATGGTGGCGGTGGAAGCAGCTACACCAAATCGACCTTGTTCCAAAATATTATCCATACGCAAGGAGTAAAGGGAGGAAATGGGCAACTGGTCATCACTTTCTCAGCGAATGGAGATGGGGTCAACAAATCAGCTACAACCATTACGGTAGAGGATGTAGAAGTACCCATGCCAGATGTGGCCAACTTGATGGATGCAGTTGGAGAATACGAGGTGACGCTGACCGCTCCTACTGCGACCGATGCCTGCGCGGGAGGCATCACTGCAACCACAACAGATCCGACCTATTATAATCAACAGGGTACTTACAACGTATTGTGGACTTATGATGATCTCAATGGAAATACGTCCACACAGAATCAAGCCGTTATCGTGACTTCTTCCCTACCCGTTGAACTGACGGATTTCTCACTCACTTGTGTCCCCAAGGGAATTGCCATTGACTGGACTACGGCGACAGAATCCAACAATGATTTCTTCGAGGTCCAATCTTCAAATGATGGCCGCAATTGGCAGACGATTCATCGGGAGGAAGGTGCTGGAAATGCCAATACAGAGAATCACTATTCTTTCCTAGATCAAAGGCTGGATTTGAGCGATCGACTTTACCGACTTCGACAAGTAGACTTTGATGGAACAGCAAGTTTTTCGGACATCAAAAGCATTGAATGTTTGGATCCAATGCTCGGTAATGTCCAGTTGTTTCCCAATCCCATTAAGGATAAATTGACCGTAGCCCTTTCGGATGCAGTCGATGAATCTGCCCAGATTTGGATTACAGCAGCCGATGGTAGGATCATCAGAGAGCGGTTGGTTCAACCCAGCAATCCTTACGATGAGTACGAATTCAATTTGCGGGATTTAGCTCCCGGAGTTTACAATATTCACATCAAACTAGCGGACCGACCCTTTGTCAGTCGCTTTATTAAGATCGGAATGTAAAGCCACGAAAATTACTATTTTTTAAGCCCTCCTATTTTGATTTCATTCCTTGATAATGAAAAGGCAGTTGGTCTCATCTTGACCAACTGCCCATTTCTAAAACCAAAATTAGAAGT
>JBCCSR010000237.1:0-7153 GCA_039199865.1 Bacteroidota bacterium | reverse complement strand
GCCAAATATAGGGAAACTTGACGGAAGTTACCAACTCTATTTTCATTTGTCTGCCCTTGAACAAAGCTACAGGCAAACTTGTACAAAAGAAGAAAGGTTTTCCCAACAAAAAAACATTAACTTTGCGTTCAATTCATCGCCTCAAAAAGGTAATCGTCTTACATCAATCAATCTATTTATAAAAATGAAATACCGGAAAGAAAAAGATAGTATCGGATACATCAAAGTTCCCGCTGATAAATACTGGGGAGCCCAAACCCAAAGATCAACTGAAAATTTTAAAATCGGTGGACAACAAATGCCAATCGAAGTCGTCCGTGCCTATGCCATCTTAAAAAAGGCAGCTGCTCAAACCAATGCAGAACTCGGCGTATTGCCCAAAGCCAAAGCCAAGCTAATTGGAAAAGTTTGTGATGAAATCCTTGCAGGAAAACTCGACGATCAATGTCCACTCGTCGTTTGGCAAACGGGCTCGGGTACTCAAAGTAACATGAACGTAAATGAAGTGGTGGCCAATCGTGCACACGTTTTGAAAGGAGGTGCGCTAACAGATGAAGAAAAGATTTTACATCCCAATGATGATGTCAATAAGTCTCAGTCTTCCAATGATACTTTCCCAACGGCCATGCACATTGCCGCTTATCAAATGTTGGTAGAAAATACTATTCCCGGAATCAAAGCTTTGAGAGATACCTTGGCGGCAAAAGCAAAAGCCTATCGCAAAGTCGTAAAGATTGGTCGCACGCATTTCATGGATGCAACTCCGGTAACGGTAGGACAAGAATTGTCGGGCTATGTTTCTCAATTGGATCATGGTTTGGCGACCATCAAAAACAGCATGAAGCATTTGTCTGAATTGGCATTGGGGGGTACAGCTGTCGGTACTGGATTGAATACGCCAAAAGGCTATGCCAAGTTGGTGGCGGCCAACATCGCCCAAATTAGTGGTCTTCCATTTATCACGGCTAAAAATAAATTTGAAGCACTTGCCGCTCATGATGCCATTGTGGAAGCACATGGTGCACTCAAAACCGTGGCAGTATCTTTAATGAAAATTGGCAATGACATTCGCATGCTCGCATCGGGTCCAAGATGTGGCATCGGCGAATTGATTATTCCCGCCAATGAGCCGGGCTCCTCCATCATGCCAGGTAAAGTCAACCCAACCCAAGCAGAGGCCCTCACTATGGCTTGTGCGCAAGTGATGGGCAACGACGTTGCCATCAATTTTGGTGGCGCCACCGGACACTTCGAACTGAATGTCTTCAAACCCATGATGATTTTCAATTTCCTTTTTTCTGCTCGCTTGATTGGTGATGCTTGCCGAAGTTTTGATCAAAACTGTGCCCAGGGACTTGAACCCAATTATAAAGTGATTGAAGAAAAACTACAAAACTCTTTGATGCTCGTCACCGCTTTAAATACCAAAATTGGTTACGATAAAGCCGCAACAATTGCCAAAAAGGCCTACAAAGAAGATAAGACGCTCAAGGCGGCGGCCATTGAGTTGGGTTACCTGACGGAAAAAGAGTTTGATGCCTGGGTACGTCCCGAAAAAATGATTGGTGGCTTGAAATAAGATAAATTGCATTTTTTACGGGGGTTTGAAACGCTATTTCCCAGAAGAACTTCCAAAATACCGGAAAAAAACCTATCTTTGCCCCGCAATTTTTAGAAGTTCTTTATATTATGGAGTCTTTAAACCATTTTTCTATTCCGATTCAGGGTTTAAAAGATGGTGTTCACCCCTTCAAATTTCAGGTAGATCCGGCTTTCTTCCAACATTTTGCGGAAAGCCCGATCGAAGCCGGAAGTTTCGAAGTCAATTTGTCTTTCGACAAACGGCCAGACATGCTAGTGCTCGACTTTTCGTTGAATGGAACTGTCCGGACCGCATGTGATCGTTGTTTGACAGATATTGACCTTCCAGTAGAAGATCAGCAACAGCTCATTTTCAAATATGGATTGGTCGAAAAGGAAAACGCTGAGGTAGTTTACCTACTTCGCGATACCAGTGAACTCAACGTGTCCAAATACATTTATGAATACATTTGTTTGGCACTACCAATGATTAAATTGTGTGAGGAAGGCAATCCCGATGCATGCAATGATGAGATGACCAAATACCTTGGCCGAGAAGAGAAAGACCCCGACACGAATAATCCCATTTGGGATCAATTAAAAAATTTAAAATAAGGACCGGATTTCCGGCAATTATAAAACTGAAAATGTATTATCATGGCACATCCTAAGAGTAAAATATCAAAGCAGCGCAAGAGAAAACGTCGTACGCATCAAAAGGCGGCCATTCCTCAAATCGCTAAGTGCCCAACAACAGGAGAGGCACACCTCTACCATCGTGCTTATTGGCTCGACGGCAATATGTACTATCGGGGTCAGGTAGTGATCAAAGCCGAAGAGGAATTAGATTAAGTCTCTCTTGAGTAAAAAGATTGTGATCCAAAGCTCCCATAGTCATTATGTGGAGCTTTTTGTGTTTTCTAAAATCAAATTCCCTAGGAAACGGCCATGATATTTACTGATGATTTTAAAGAACACCGAAGGATAAAATTAAAAAATATCATGAGAGCCTATCTAGCTGACCAGGTAGATTCCGCATAGTCAAATAGAAAAAACGTAGTAAACCAGATGCGGTCATTTTGCCGCATTTCTTGCTACAGAAAAATTTCAAACATATGAAACAAATTATCCAAACCGATCAGGCACCAGCACCCGTTGGGCCCTACAATCAAGCCATCGTTCACAACGGAACCCTATATGCCTCTGGGCAAATCGCTCTCGATCCTGCGACGGGCAATTTGGTCATGGACAATATTGAAGCAGAGACCCACCAAGTGATGACAAATATCAAAGCCATCTTGACTGAAGCGGGCATCGGATTTGAGCAAATTCTAAAATGTTCTGTTTTTGTTTCGGATATGAACAACTATAGTCGCATCAATGCCGTATATGCAAGCTACTTTGATGAGGCAACCGCTCCGGCAAGAGAATTGGTGGAAGTTGCCAATCTGCCCAAGTTTGTAAATATTGAAATCTCCGTGATCGCAGCAGTGTGATGATCGGAAAATCATTGTAGAAGGTAAACCGTAAAAGCCCAATTCAATTATGGAAAAAAGAAAACAAGTCCTCTCCTGTATCCAACCCACCGGCAACATTCATTATGGCAATTATTTTGGTGCTGTAAAGAACTGGGTGGACCTACAGGAAAAATACGATTGTCTGTACGGTGTAGTCGATTATCACTCGATGACCATGCCTTACAAGCCCGATGTCTTGCGCAAGAACACTTGGGAATTGATTTTCAATTTGCTGGCGACGGGCATTCAACCCAAACATTTATTTATCCAATCCTTGGTTCCCGAACATGCTGAGCTGTGCTGGATTTTCAATTGCTTTTGTTCTTACGGACAGTTGACGCGCATGACGCAGTTTAAAGATAAAAGTAAAAAGAACGAAGAGGAAACAGGTTTTATCTCAGCAGGCTTGCTCGACTATCCCGTTTTACAGGCTGCCGACATCTTGATCTATCGGGCAGACTATGTTCCCATCGGTAAAGACCAAGAACAACATCTTGAGCTGTCGAGAAATATTGCTCAACGGTTCAACAATCAGGTCGGAAAAGAGTATTTCGTTTTGCCAGAACCGTTGTACACAGAAACGCCCAAGATTACTTCCACCGCCGATCCAACGCGTAAGATGAGTAAAAGCGCGGGAGAAAAACATTCGATCAATGTATTCGGAGAAGAAGCGCGCATTCGCAAACAAATTCGCTCTGCGGTGACGGATACGGGAGAGAACACGGGCGATGAGATGAGCCCTGGAGTAGAGAACTTATTCCGTTTGCTCAACGCTGCGGGTCAACAAGAAGCGCATTCGAGTTTGATGGAAGACTACAATGCTGGGAACTTGAAGTATGCAGATCTAAAAGCAGCAGTGGCCGATGGACTCGTCGAGATCAGCAATCGTTTTCGCGAACGCAAAGCTGAACTTCTAGCGAATAAAAAAGAGGTGAAAAATCAAATCAAAGCCTCCTCTTTTGAAATCCGAAAAATTGCTCAGCAGACCGTGAAAGAAGTGAAAGAATTAACGGGTTTGCTCAATGTTAGATTTTAGTCAATCTCAACCCAATTATGAAGATCATTTGCATTGGCCGCAATTACGTTGATCACGCCAAGGAACTCAATAATCCAGTTCCCCAAAAACCATTGGTGTTTATGAAACCCCCCTCGGCCCTTCTGGTAAACAACAAACCTTTCTATTATCCCGAGTTTACAACAGATTTGCATTACGA
Organism: Bacteroidota bacterium; assembly: GCA_039199865.1. Classification (GTDB taxonomy): domain Bacteria; phylum Bacteroidota; class Bacteroidia; order Chitinophagales; family Saprospiraceae; genus JALZUU01. The sequence goes on along the minus strand of JBCCSR010000237.1, from coordinate 2,841 downwards.
ACTGGAAGTCGTTTTAAAAATCAAAAGAAACGGACGCCACGTTCAAGCTGATTTTGCCTCCACTTATTATGGAGAGATCGCACTGGGCATTGACTTTACCGCTCGCGATCTTCAAAGAAAATGTAAGGAGAAGGGACATCCCTGGGAAATTGCCAAGGGATTTGATGGCTCGGCCGTATTGAGTAATTTTGTACCCATCGAAACAGTCGACCAAGATGGAATCGAATTCTTTCTACACAAAAATGGAGAAGAGGTGCAGCGAGGACAGACCAAAGAGCTCATTTTTAGTTTCGATCACATCATTACTTATGTCAGTCAATTTTTCAAATTGCAAATGGGAGATTTGATTTATACGGGAACTCCCGCGGGAGTGGGACCGGTCGTCATTGGTGATCTTCTGGAAGCGTATTTGGTACAGTACGATGACAATGTCGCTCAAGATCAACCAATGCTGCGCTGTGAAATTCGTTGAGGCTTGCAAAAGCAAAAAGTGGTTTTTGACCAGTTGAAGCAAGGAAAATAGCTGCGCTAAGAAGTAGCGCTATCAAGGAAATCAAAACAACGGAAAAAGCTGAATCACAGTAATTTCGGTATAGTTTTTACAAAGTTGATTTTATTTCTAAATTTGTGTCAAAATATAGCAACACACTCTAAATAAGTGATTAAAATTTTCAAAACTTTTTCCTTCACCATGCATATGATGGGCTAAGGAAAATTAAAACTCTACGTAATGCCATACTTATTTACTTCAGAATCTGTTTCTGAAGGACACCCCGATAAAGTCGCCGATCAGATTTCTGATGCACTAGTAGATCATTTTATTGCATTTGATGCCACCTCAAAAGTAGCTTGCGAAACACTCGTCACTACGGGTCAGGTCGTTTTGGCTGGAGAAGTCAAGTCAAAGACTTATCTCGATGTTCAGCAAATTGCACGCGACGTTATCGAAAGAATCGGATATACCAAATCTGAGTACATGTTTGAAGCCAACTCTTGTGGAGTTTTGTCTTCCATCCACGAACAATCTCCAGATATCAACCAAGGTGTTGAAAGACAGAAAAAAGAAGATCAAGGAGCTGGAGATCAAGGAATGATGTTTGGCTACGCTACCAACGAAACCGAAAACTACATGCCCCTGGCCTTGGACTTGTCGCACAAAATTCTCAAGGTGATGTCAGAAATCCGTAAGGCCGGAAAAACCATGAAATACCTTCGTCCGGATAGCAAATCGCAAGTGACCATCGAATATGGTGACGACCACAAACCCGTCCGTATTGATTCGATCGTTGTGAGTACGCAACACGATGATTTTGCGGGAGATGAGGAGATGCTGGCGAAGATCAAAGAAGATGTAATTAGTATTGTTATTCCAAAGGTGAAAAAGTTGTGCAAGAAAAATGTGCAAAAACTGTTTACCAATGAAATCACTTACCACGTTAACCCAACTGGCAAATTTGTGATCGGTGGTCCGCACGGAGATACGGGTTTAACGGGACGTAAAATTATTGTTGATACCTACGGTGGAAAAGGAGCACACGGTGGAGGCGCTTTTTCTGGTAAAGATCCTAGTAAAGTCGACCGCTCTGCTGCCTACGCTACTCGTCATATTGCCAAAAACTTAGTGGCCGCTGGCGTTTGTGATGAAATCCTGGTTCAGGTCAGTTATGCCATTGGTGTGGCCAAGCCTACCAATATCTACATCAACACCTATGGTACCGCCAAAGTGGACATGGACGATGGCCAGATTGCCCAATTGGTAGAACAAGTATTCGATATGCGTCCCTACGCCATTGAACGTAGATTGAAGTTGCGCAAACCTATTTACTCTGACACTGCGGCCTACGGACACATGGGACGTACTTCTGAGAAAAAGGAAGTGAGCTTCATCAACGGATCAGGAAAAGTAAAAACGATGAAGATTGAAACCTTCACTTGGGAAAAATTAGATTTTGTAAAGGCCGTCAAAAAGGCTTTCAAAATACAGTAAACAAATCTCATCGCCCCATAAAAAAGGACGGGAGAAATGGCCATGGCTGTTTCTCCCGTTTCTTCTTATAAACGGTTAATTTTATCCAATTCTTTTAATTTAACCTCGATCAAATCTATTGACTCAAAACAATCCGTTTGGTCAACCTTCCCCCTTCCGTTTGAATCTCCAGAAGATAAGTCCCTTCCACTAATTCATCGGTCATCAACTCGATGGACTGCTCTGAGTGGATCGTCAATGATTTGATTTTTTGCCCCAATAAATTAAAGAAGGATACTTTTTCTAGCTTTATATTTTCACTCTGAATATAAATCACTTCCTGAGCGGGATTGGGATAAACCCTGACGGAGTTGTCCAAAATTTCGGGATCTAGACTCGTTTCCAAATCGGTCAGTAAAGAGGTAGTGGCCATCGGATCCACGGAAATCATCTCCCCCAAATGATTGATGAGCAATACATCGGCAATCTCGAATTCCACGGCTGTTCCCTCAATAGGAGAACGAGTGTCTGCACCGAGTAGGAGAATATCGTCTTGAATGGTCAAATAGATTCTAGCAATTTCACCAAAGCCAGCCATAGGCATTCCATCAATTCTCGTCATTGCTACATTTACCTTTCCTGGACTATAAAAGTCGCGCTGCATGGCAATCATGTTGTCATCAATATCCCCTAGCCAAGAATCTTCAAAACCTACCCCAACGGAACTGACTTCAATGATGGTGGAATCATAAACGATTGAAAAAGCCAAACCGTACAGATCCTCTAGGGGGACTCCCATGTCTCCCAAAACAATGGGCAATGCCAACATTTCCCCTTCCATAAAAGTATCTACCTCAACATAAAAGGGAGCGGTT